>JAOTSC010000069.1 GCA_030247525.1 bacterium
CCCGAATGGGTTACGATAGCGATCATCCGATGGCGCGCGGGGAAGTCGGCAAAGTCGGTGTCGCCATCGATACCCTCGCCGATATGGAAACCCTCTTCGATAGCATTCCGCTTGATAAAGTTTCCACCTCGATGACAATCAACTCAACAGCTGCCGTATTGCTGGCGATGTATTGTACCGTAGCAAAAAAACAAGGCGCTGAGTGGTCGAAGTTGTCCGGTACCATTCAAAATGATTTGTTGAAAGAGTATATCGCTCGCGGCACTTACATCTATCCGCCGGCGGCATCGATGAAAATCATCACCGATATTTTCGCGTGGTGTGCCAAAGAAATCCCCTCGTGGAACACCATTTCGATCTCTGGCTATCATATTCGCGAAGCTGGTTCTACCGCAGTTCAGGAAGTCGCCTTTACGCTCTCTAATGCGATTGCCTATGTGCAGGCTGCCCTTGACGCTGGGCTCGACATCGACGAGTTTGCACCACGCCTTGCCTTTTTCTTCAACGCTCATAACAATCTCTTTGAGGAAGTTGCAAAATTCCGCGCAGCACGTCGGATTTATGCGAAATTAATGCGCGAACGGTTTGGTGCGAAATCCGATAAATCGTGGACTCTTCGATTCCATACGCAGACCGCCGGTTCTTCTCTCCAAGCCCAGCAGCCCTATGTGAATGTGATTCGTACCACTGTACAGGCGATGGCGGCGGTACTTGGCGGGACCCAATCTTTGCATACCAACAGTTTTGACGAGGCGTTGGCGTTGCCGACCGATGAAAGCGCGACCCTCGCATTGCGAACTCAGCAGGTTATTGGTTACGAATCCGGTGTGACGGAAACCATCGACCCGCTCGGTGGAAGTTATTATGTTGAGAGCTTGACCGATCAAATCGAAACGGCGGCGATGGAGTACATCAAGAAGATCGATGCGATGGGCGGATCGGTCCCGGCAATCGAGAAGAATTTCTTCCAGACGGAAATCGCGGCGGCATCGTATGCTTATCAGCAAGCGATTGAGCGCGGTGATAAAAAAATCGTCGGGGTGAATTCGTTCAGGGATAAAGAAACGCCACCACCTCCGGTATTGAAAGTGACCGAAGAGCAGGAGCGCAGTCAAGTTGAACACCACAAACAGATTAAAGCGAATCGAGACAACGCCGCAGTGAACCAAAGACTGGAAGCGGTCGAGCAAGCGGCTCGCAACAATGAAAACATAATGCCGTATATCGTCGCAGCGGTGGAAGTGTATGCATCGGTCGGTGAAATATCGGATGCCCTGAGACGGGTTTACGGAGAGTATTAAGCATGGATTCTGCGGCTTCTGCCTATACCAAAGTCAACTTAGCAGAGACGGTACTCGGAGTGCCGGATCAATCGTGGATTGGTTCGTACCGTGAAGACCACGATGAAATCGAATCGACACAACCACGAGCGGTCGAGCTTTTGCGAGAAGGGAAACTCGGAGCGATCGTCGTTGCCAAGAAGCAAACGGCTGGTTTGGGCAGAATGGGCAAGTCCTTCTATTCGGCGCGGGAGTTAGGTCTCTATGTTTCGATAACGCTGCCGGCGCCGCCCGATTTGTCTAAACTATCGCTCGTGTCGCTATGGGCAGGGATTGCGTTACTGAGAACAGTTCGGGAAGGGGGAATCATCTTGAGTATGGTTCCCATCAATTTAACGAAACGACTCTCACTCAAATGGCCCAATGATCTGTTGCTGGATGGAAAAAAGTTAGCGGGTATCCTAACGACCAGCGTGGTTGCCGGCTCCCAGCCAATGGGGGTCGTTTTAGGTATCGGTATTAACATCAATCATGTCAGAAAGGATTTCCCCTTAGATATTCGAGACAAAGCGATCTCACTACGGGTTGCAACGGGTAAAAAATGGGAACTGGAGGATTTTCTGACCCATCTAACGGAAGTGCTGGAAAAGATGTGGCACTATCTGAAAGAACCACAGGATCAATTGCTTGCCGAATGGTTGCGCTGGGGTCCACCCATTGACACTCCCTTATCGGTTACTGAGAATGAAACGGTATACAATGGTACATTTGCTGGTTTGACGACATCTGGAGAGTTGGTTTTGCAATTACCAGATGGTACAAAGAGAACCTTTCTATCCGGTATTGTCGAACATCTTTCCATTTAACTCAGGCAGTAGGGGCGGAAGCCCCTGTCCGCCATCTAGAAACTCCGTAGGACAGACACTCTTGTCTGTCCACCGTAGCGCAGACAATCTTGTCTGCGTAATGAGATTGGAGGTTAGGCAACCCGCCTTGCGGCTCACCGCAGGAAATCATGCCTGACTTCAGCAGGGAAGTCAGGAACACGCTCAGCCAATTTCTGATTTGTGAGATAAAGAAAAATGTTTCTTGCGATCGACATCGGTAATACAAATATCACTTTTGGACTCCTCAAAGGATACGAAATGGTTGCGGAGGCGCGGGTCTCTTCGACGACGCGTCGCACTGCCGATGAGTTGCGATGGTTGATGGCGAGCTTTTTGGTCGATCATGACGCATCTGATAGCATTAAGCACGTCGGGATTGCGTCGGTCGTACTCGATGTCACTGCGGCAATGGAGCGAGCTGTAAAAAAACACTTGCCGGATATTCCTTGCGATGTAATTGGCGTAACGGTACTTCCTAACATCCCCATTTCTTATCAACCGCCCTCGGCGGTCGGAATCGATCGCTTGTGTAACGTAGTCGCCGGAGTGGCGCGGTGGGGAGCGCCGCTCATCGTAATCGATTTTGGTACAGCCACGACCGTCGATGCTGTCGATTCCGATGGTGTATATGTCGGTGGAGCGATTGCCCCCGGCATTGAAACCGCAATGCACTCGCTCGCGTCACGCACATCTCAGTTATTCAACGTACAATTGCAACTTCCTGAACAAGTGATTGGACGAAATACCTCTGATGCGATCCGCAGTGGGTTACTCTGGGGAAGTCTCGGTGCCGCTGATAATCTGGCGATTCGCTTCGCATTAGAAATCGGTGGTGAGCCTCATGTCATTGCTACCGGCGGCTTTGCCCCTTTACTTGCACCACACTCTTCAATAATCAGTGAAGTCGCGCCGTATTTAGTATTAGAGGGAATCAAACGAATCTGCGAATCTGCGTTATGATATTTCGTTTGTTTGTAGTCTCTCTCATTTTATTGTTCTCGAACCTTGCGAATGCCGCTCCCATCCGGGTTTGGCCATCAGCGCCGTCCGGAAAACCCATCGATATCGTTTATCCCCGCGAAACCGATTCGCTTGGTAGAGTTACTCTTGCTGCGTACATCGATTCTACTTTCCTACTCGGAAATGTTGCCAATCCATTGATAACGAAATTAGCAATCAACGGAAAGCCAGTCACGATTGATTCAGGTGGTGGTTGGATTGCATGGTTAAAGACCCCCTCCCGTCAGCATGATTTTACGTGGAGTTTGGTTGCTATAACCGGAAGTGATACCAACCGCTTAGCAATTCCAGTGGTTCGCACAGGCTCACCATCCATCGCCCCTCCGATAAAGCTTAAGTCACCGTTTTGGGCACTCACCAAAGAAGGTGCCCGGTTTCGCAACAGCCCTACCGGAAAAAATATCCTGTTACCGATGACCAATACTCCGGTTAAGATCCAAGCAAAATCTCGAACAAACTATTTCGCGAAACTTCCCGACGGAACCGGTGTTTGGATGGATTCTGCGAAAATCATTCGGACGAAAAAACAACCAGCAACCGGCGTTATTACAAAAGTATCAATGCAAGTCGATAAGCAGAAGCGATTAACTACGGTACAACTTATCGGCGCGATACCGACCTCATTTCATTATGAGTATGATGAGCAAAATCGGAAACTCACTTTTCGTTTGCAGAATGCCAAAGTAAAACCCGGTTTGAAAATTGCATGTTTGGCAGGCTCATTGGTGGAAAAGATAGAGTTCTTTGAAAACAATAAAGATGTTGTTGTAAATGTAAGTATTGCCAATCAATACAAATACCTCGGCTATCGTTGGGAAACCGACTCGTTAGGACTGGCATTAACGTTACGAGAAGCGCCGCCGCCGTCTGCGGAACCAAATCGACCGCTTGTTGGTTGGAGAATTGTTGTCGATCCCGGTCACGGAGGAGTTGAGTATGGATCGATTGGACCGACATGGTTCGCCGAGAAAACTGCCAACCTGGATGTCTCGAATCGTTTAACGAAACGGTTACTCGAGTTAGGGGCAGAAGTCAAGCAAACCCGTACCACTGATACTGTGATGGCACTCACAGACCGGGTGGCTATCGCTGAAAATTGGCAAGCGGACATATTATTATCGGTGCATCATAATGCATTACCCGATGGTAACAACCCATGGGATAGCACGGGCACGGCTGTTTACTTCTTTCATTCCCACTCCGAAGGACTTGCAAAAACGTTATATAAACGTTTACTTGTGCGGCTTGCATTACCCGAGCGGGGAGTATATGTTGGTGACTTTGCTATCTGTCGTTCCCAACCGCAGCTTTCGGTGTTAACTGAGGCGGCGTTTATGATTAGACCCGAGCAGGAACGTAAGTTACGAACCGAAGAATTTCGTCAGTTAGAGGCGGAAGCTCTTGCGGAAGGCTTGGTTGATTTCGTACAAATGAGTAGGTAGCATCGCGCGTAGAGATATCTTTGGAGTAGCATGTCGAATAATCATCACAATAACAGCAACAGCAGCAATCCAATTCTGATGAGTCAGGATGGTATCAAAAAGATCGAGCGTGATCTTTACGATCTGACCGAAAACAAGCGGCCCGATATGTTGCGTAGTTTGCAGGAAGCGCGCGAAAAAGGCGATCTATCGGAAAACGCTGAGTATGCTGCCGCCCGTGAGGGGTTGACTCATATCGATATTCAAATTGGGAAACTGCAACGCTTGCTTTCCCGGGTAGTACAATTCGATGAAAACGATATCAAGACCGATAAAATCGGTTTAATGTCACGGGTGAGAATTCTCAACCTGAAAACGGAAAAAGTGTTGGAGTATCGCGTTGTTGCACCCGAAGAAGCCGATCCCCGCAGCGGTTCGATATCATCGACTTCACCCGTGGGTAAAGCACTAATCGGGAAAGCAGTCGGCGAAGAGTTTGAAGTGGAAGTACCGGCCGGTTTGGTGAAGTATCGTGTTTCGGAGATTAGTAAATGATGGCACAAATTCCATTGAAATGCTATCGTAGCCGACATGACCGAGTGCTGTTTGGTGTGTGCGGCGGTTTAGCGGAATACACCGGGGTCGATCCGGTAATTGTTCGATTGGTGTTCTCCATAACCTTTTTTATTTTCTGGATCGGTTTCCTTGCATATTTCATCGCATACTTCATGATGCCGCAGGAACCGAAGCAACAGGAGAAATAACCCTGAAACAGGGTACGCGAACCTTTTGGGTAACCTTGGTTGCTGTTGTGGCAACGCTTTTGGTTGTCGGCTGGATGCCGCTCAGTTGGAAAATCGTCGCGAACTCCTTCCTGCTTTTTGGTACAATTCTCTTGTTTCTTGCCTTTCATCGCAAGGAACGGCTCGCAGTCTTTCCCGCAACGCTCTTCATGGGAACGGCACTCATCCAACTATACTTTGGCGGACATTCGATTGTATGGTTTGGTGATGTGATTCTCGCTTACATCCTACTCGCCGGATTTGCGATAATTCTTTATTACTTTGTTGAACCAGTAACTACCAAGCATCTTTGGATTGGAATGCTGCTTTCGCTGTTTGCGGGAGTGGCATGGAGTCTGAAACGATTTGTTTGGCCGTGGAAACTGTTATCGCACGCATCGTGGGGTATCCCACTGTTATTTGTTATTCTCGGTTTAGCGTATTGCTGGTGGAACCGTCGGAAACCGGAACTCTGGCAGGAATTTCGAGTGCATCGCAATGAAGAAAGTACTACTTGCCATCCTTGATGGCTATGGTCTGAGGAGTGATTCTGATCGGAATGCGGTTGCAGCAGCCAATGCGCCTGTCCTGAAAGGACTCTTCGAGAAGTATCCCCATACCCGATTAGCTTGTTGTGGTCGTGACGTCGGTTTACCTGACGGACAGATGGGTAACTCGGAAGTCGGACATCTGAACATCGGCGCTGGTAGAGTCGTGTATCAGGAAATCACCCGAATCGATGCCGCAATCGAATCCGGTGAACTTGACCGCTCGGAACCGTTTCAGAATTTGTTAAAATCCGCTGCCCGCAAAGGTGTCGCTCTTCATCTCATGGGATTGATCTCAGATGGCGGAGTACACTCCTCTAACCGCCATGTAGGCGCTTTGTTGGAGCGTTTCGCAAACGCTGGGTTACGCAATGTGTTTATTCACGCCTTTACCGATGGTCGAGATACCCCTCCGCGTTCTGGATTGCAATTCGTCGAGCAGGTCGATCAACACGCCCGTGCCTTGGGTCTTCCCGGGGTAGTATCGGTGATCGGCCGCTACTATGCGATGGATCGCGATAAGCGCTGGGATCGCGTACAGTTGGCTTATGATTGTCTGGTGAAGGATGTCGGTAACGTATATCGATCCGTAAATGAAGCGATTAGCGATTCCTATCAGAATGATGTTACCGATGAATTCATTAAACCGGCGTTAATCCAACCTAACGGTGTTTCACAAGGTAGAATCAAACCACACGACACGATTCTCTTCCTGAATTTTCGTGCCGACCGCGCCCGTGAACTTTCCCATGCTTTGGCAATTCCAGGCTTTGATCGGTTTGCTGTGAAAGAACTCGCCCTCGAGTACTTTACGCTGACACAGTATGATGCTGCGTTTCCTTTTCCGGTATTATTCAAACCACAAACGATGGAAAAATTGCTGGGTGGTGTCATTGCTGAGGCAGGACTAAAACAACTGCGCTGTGCCGAAACCGAGAAGTATGCTCATGTAACTTACTTCTTTAACGGTGGAGTAGAAACACCATTCACGTTGGAAGACCGGATAATGATTCCTTCACCACATGTCGCTACCTACGACTTGCAACCGGAAATGTCATCGGTCGAAGTTGCCAACACCGTTGTTACTGATGTTACTAAAGAGAAACACGATTTAATCATCGTGAACTTCGCGAATTGCGATATGGTTGGTCACACCGGTTCGCTGGAAGCGGCTACCAAAGCCGTCGAAGCGGTCGATGTCGGAATTGGGCGTATCCTCACTGCGTGTAGGCAACACGGCTACACCGCATTTGTTACCGCGGATCATGGAAATGCCGAACAGATGTGGGACTACGAATCCAATTGCCCTCACACTCAGCACACGTTAAACGATGTCCCCTTTATCGCTGTCGATGACAATACTACGATTCAGTTCCGGGAGCGCGGCAGACTGGCAGATATTGCCCCCACCATCTTAGCTTGGATGGAGCAACCTCAACCCACTGAAATGACCGGCAAATCCCTCATCCTCCCGTAATGACAACACTACAATTGGGGCGTATGGCATACGCCCCATTATTTTCATATCACTTATCTCGACCTAATCCTCCAGCGCATCCTATCCTATCATGAAAACTCGAAAACCTAATCCGCCAATCTATCAAACGCTCCTCAAACATTACGGAGCGCAACACTGGTGGCCCGGGAAATCGAAATTCGAAATCGTCGTCGGTTGCATCTTAACCCAGAACACAAATTGGCGGAATGTTGAACGCTCGATTGCTAATCTTCTTATGCAGGGTATCGACACTGAAGAAAAGTACCTCGAGTTATCCGAAGCAGCGATCAAAGAGCTGATTCGTCCCTCCGGTTATCAAACGGCAAAAGGGCAAACTTTACAACGCCTATGCAATTGGTTGCTTTCACACAGTTCATTCGACGGAGTGCAGAGTATTCCAACTCAACAACTACGAAACGAGTTGCTCAGTATCAAAGGTATTGGTCCGGAAACGGCTGACGCGATTCTTTTGTATGCAATGGAACGCCCGGTCACCGTCTCCGATGCCTACACCAAACGCATCGCTGTTCGGTTAGGTGCCTTGCCTACTCTGGCAACTTATGATGATTGTGTGACTTGGTTGACAACGCTTGCACCGCTCACCGTTCCCGAACAAAATGAACTCCACGCTTTAATCGTCGCTCACGGAAAACTCACTTGTCATAAACGAAATCCTGCCTGTGACAAATGTCCACTTCAAAACCACTGTGCTCGCATTGGCGGGTAAAGTTCGCTACTTTTATATGAGTCATAAGCGTTATCGTTTTACGTAACATAGTAGGAAAAACAATGCCAACTGACATGCCATTCCAACACTCGAGTGATTTTCGAGTACGCCGGTTTCTGAACTGGTTTCCCCTCGGATTGACGTATGCTTTCCTTTACATGGCGAGGTATAATCTCACCGTTGCTAAGAACGCACTGGGCGATCTAATGACCAAGGAGGATTTCGGGGTCATTTTCGCAGTAGGCACATTTACATACGCATTTGCATTTCTGATCAACGGTCCGTTAACCGACAAGTTGGGCGGTCGTCGTACGATATTAATCGCTGCCATCGGTGTTGCCGCTATGAATATCCTGATGGGGCTTTTCACACAAGCATTCTTGGGGTCGCCGGGTGGTGTGCTGTTCGAAAATCGAACGGTTCTCTTTTCACTACTCTACGCAGTAAATATGTACTTCCAATCATTCGGGGCGGTTTCGATTGTTAAAGTCAACGCTTCATGGTTCCACGTCCGGGAACGTGGTGTCTTCGGCGGTATCTTCGGTATCCTGATTTCACTCGGTCTCTACTTTGCTTTCGATTGGGGCACCGGAATTGTCAATGCTACCATTGCCAATCCGCAGAATTTGAATTTCATTCAAGCTGGGATCCGGGCAATCTTCGGTATCGATGGAGCAGCAGGTGATGAGACATGGTGGGTCTTTTGGATTCCAGCGGCAATTCTACTTGTGTTTTTTGTAATCGATTATTTCATGGTTTGGGATCGTCCCTCTCAGACTGGTCATAAGGATTTCAATACCGGTGATGCCAGCAGTGGCGATACCAGCGATGAGTTTCACCTTGGGGAAATTCTTAGAAAAATCCTCACTAACAAGATTATTCTCACCATCGCCTTCATCGAATTCTGTTCCGGTGTCATGCGTAACGGTGTGATGCACTGGTTCCCGATTTATGTGAAGGAGTTGCTAAAAAACAATGCAATCACTGCTGCACCATTTGTTAGCGAAAATTGGGGATTAATCCTGATGTTTGCCGGGGTGTTGGGTGGAATGACAGCCGGATGGGTTTCCGACCACATCTTCGGGAGTCGCCGCGGACCGGTTGCTGCCTTACTGTATGGTTTGTTGACTGTTGGGGCAATCGTCATGTCATTCACCTATACCAATGTTGAAGTGCTCGGTTGGGTTGTTGCCTTTATGAGTCTCTTTGTTATAGGTGTACATGGTATGCTTTCGGGTACATCCACGATGGATTTTGGCGGTCGCAAAGCTGCTGGTACTGCGGTTGGTTTGATCGATGGATTTGTCTACCTCGGTACAGGTGTCCAATCCTTGGCATTAGGGTTCTTGACAACCAGTAATTGGGGCTATTGGGCACCGTTCCTGATTCCTTTTGGTATCTTGGGTACGTACTTGGCAACCCGTATCTGGTTTGCCTTCCCCGATTCCAAACGTGGTGGCGGACATTAGGTAACCCTAGTTTTCGACACGGATTAAAAGCGTATTGAATTTGTCAGGAGATTGTGTTTCGGGTAGGGGCGGACTTCCATGTCCGCCCGCTTTTGTTTGGGTGGTTACGGGCTTCCAAGCCCGTTGCATAGCTGCCGTACGTTGGACATTCGTGTCCAACGGGCGAGAAGTATACATGAGTTTCCAATGAATTGGGTAGGGGCGGACAGCCATGTCCGCCCGATTTTTGTTTTAGGTAACGACGGGTCTCCCGACCTGTATTGTAAATGTGTTCATCCATTAAATTTATCTGAACACCGGAATCGAGTTATGCAGAAATCACGCCCAATTCTTTACCAACTTTCGCAAATTTATCGACTGTGAAGCGAATCTGTTCTTCGGAATGCGCCGCTGAGATTTGCACTCGGATTCGATCAGTCCCTTTTGGTACAACCGGGTAGGAGAATGCGATAACGTAAACTCCTTCTTCCAAAAGCCGTGCCGATAACTTTTGCGCAAGAATCGAATCACCGATCATCACCGGACAAATCGGGGTCTCGCCGCGGACATTGAATCCATTCGCAATCATACTCTCACGGAACAATCTCGTATTCTTTGTCAATCGTTCTCGGGATTCGTTGCTCTCATCGACCAGATGGAATGCTTCGATTCCGGCAGCAGCGACTACTGGCGCCAGCGTATTCGAGAATAAATACGGTCGCGACTTCTGCCGCAGCCATTCGATGATCTCTTTTCTACCGGTGGTAAAGCCACCAGTTGCGCCGCCCATCGCTTTCCCCAAGGTGGAGGTTATAATGTCAACACGACCCAACACACCGGTTGCTTCGCAAGAGCCGCGACCATTCTCACCAAGAAAACCGGTGCCGTGACAGTCGTCGACCATGACCAGCGCTTGATACTTTTCGCAAAGTCGGCAAATGTCCTGCAACGGGGCAAGATCGCCATCCATCGAAAAGACACCATCAGTGACAACAATCCGGAAACGAAACTCCTGCGCCTGCCGCAGTATCTCTTCCAAATCGGTCATGTCTTTATGACGGTACCGAAAACGCTCCGCTTTACATAATCGGATGCCATCGATGATCGAAGCGTGATTCAATTCATCGGATATCAGGGCGTCTTCGGCGTGTAACAACGGTTCAAAAACGCCGCCATTGGCGTCGAAACATGCAGCATAAAGAATCGTGTCTTCGGTGCCGAAAAACGTTGCTATCGTTTCTTCAAGTTGTTTGTGGAGGTCCTGCGTACCACAAATAAAACGGACACTTGCCAACCCTAATCCTCGTTCATCGAGGGCTTTCTTGGCGGCTGCAATTAAGCGGGGATGGTTTGCTAATCCGAGATAATTGTTGGCACAGAAATTTATTACATCACCTTGACTGGTGCGGATCTTTGCGCTTTGCGGCGAGAGCAGGATTCGTTCGGTCTTGTACAACCCGTCGGATTTCGTCTGCTCGATTTCGCTGACTAAATGCTCACGCATTTCTTCGGTAAACATGTCGGGGTTACTCCTTCCTCAGTCAATAAGTTACAGTGATGGAAATCGAAAGCAATTTTTCGACCGAAACATTCGGTTGTTCTGTTTCACAAAACCCGTAAAAGTCCATCCAGTAAGAGTCTACAGTTAGGTTGCGCACTTGAAAAAAACATCGTATTTTAATATTCGTGGAGAATTTTTCGTACATTCGCCACAACTTACTGAAAACCTCCAATTCAACTTCGAACCACTCCGATCTACGGTTGTCAACGTTGTTGAAAATGTCTAATACTTCGACTTGCATTGCCGGTTGTTACAAACTGCGAGGAATACCCCCCTATGAGCAATATCGGTTCCTACGAACAACGTCTCACCAACTTCGATTGGTCGATTGCAGAAAAAGAACTCGATATCAAACCAGGCGATCCGATCAATATCGGGTGGTTCCTGAGTGATCGAAACTGTAAACTGGGCAAAGGCGAAAAAACTGCGCTCCTTTGGGAAAACCATTTAGGCGAAACCAAACGCTATACCTTCGACGACTTGCGCATTCGCTCCAATGTTATTGCCAAGTTTTTGGTTGACCTCGGTATCAAACCGGGCGAGCGAGTTTGTCTCTTCATGGATCGCGCACCTGAGCTCTACATCGGATTCGTTGGAATCCTGAAAAGTGGTGCAGTAGCGCAACCGCTATTCTCAGCCTTTGGCGACGAATCGCTGTTTACCCGGCTCGATAACGCGAAAACTTCCGCGATCTTTACGCAAAAGAAACACGTCGCAAAAATCCGGAAAATTCTTGCAACTTTGCCGGAACTGCGTCACATCATCGTCGTCGATGCAGGAAACTCCCCCCTGAGAGACAGAGAAATTTCATTCGATATGGATGGATCGCCTGCTGTTGAACATTTTGATTCTTATCCATCGACCGCAGAAACCCCATCGGTACTGCATTATACCTCCGGCACCACCGGTCAACCGAAAGGCGCTCAACACGTTCACGGTTCCATCGTTTCACAATACCTCACCTCAAAGTGGGTACTCGATTTGCAAGACGATGACATCTATTGGTGCAATGCCGACCCAGGTTGGGTAACCGGCACCTCATACGGAATCATAGGCCCGTGGGCAAATGGCGTTACTCAAGCTGTCTTCGATGCCGGATTCAATTCTGAGAAGTGGTACCAGTTTATCGAAAAGTATCGCATCACAGTCTGGTACTCGGCACCAACGGCGATTCGTCTGTTAATGCGTGACGGTTCCGATATCGTCAAAAAATGCGATCTATCCTGTTTGCGCCATCTTGCCAGTGTCGGCGAGCCACTCAATGCCGAAGCGGTCCTTTGGTCGCAGGAAGCATTTGGCATGATGTTCCATGATACGTATTGGCAGACCGAAACTGGTTGTATTGTCATTACCAATTATCCCGGAATGCCAATTAAACCCGGTTCGATGGGGAAACCTTTCCCCGGTATCACAGCCACCGTACTTGATCTGAAAACATACGAACCGATAACCGAACCCGGTAAGGTCGGTTTAATCGCCCTTCGTCCCGGTTGGCCATCCATGATCCGAACGTACTTCAATAATCCTGAAGGATACAAGAAGAAGTTCGTCAACGGTTGGTACATCTGCGGTGACCGTTCCAGTATCGACAAGGAAGGCTACTACTGGTTTGTCGGGCGCGACGACGATGTCATCAATACCGGTGGTCACTTGGTCGGTCCTTTCGAGATAGAATCGGCATTGCTCGAGCATCCAGCTGTGGCTGAATCCGCTGCAGTAGCGACCCCGGATACGGTGAACATGGAAGTCGTTAAAGCGTTCATCGCATTGAAGCCGGGTTACGAAGCTAATGATGACCTTGAGCTTGATATCATTAATCTTATCCGGAAGCGCCTCTCTCCGTTAGCGATGCCGCAAAAAATTGAATTTGTGAAATCGCTGCCAAAGACACGAAGCGGGAAAATTATGCGTCGCGTCCTTCGTGCGCAAGAGTTTGGCGAACCGATCGGCGATATCTCAACCTTAGAGAACGATTAACCGTACGACTGACCATAGTGTTAGTCGAGAAAACGTCAATCGATGGCGTTTGACGTAACAATAAAACAAGTATTGTAAGATTGTCAGGAGACAACTATGGATAGTATCCGCGATATGGTCTTGAACTATGTCAAGAAAGAATACCTCGAAGATGACGACGACACCGAATTGACCTACGACACCCCGTTGATTTCCGGTGGTATTGTCGATTCGTTTTCGATGGTCTCACTGAAAGTATTCCTCGAGAAAAAATATGCGATTTCGATTCCCGACGCCAAAGCCAGTCCACAAGCGTTCGATACCGTGAATCGCATTGTCGAGTTAGTGAAAGAGTTTCGACCGGATCTATAAACGGTTTTAACCACATTGTCAGTGGTTACCTTTATGGTTCGTTATGTGAAATATTGTACAACGTTCTATCGATGCTATGGAGTACAAGATGGCTTACAACCGGGCAAGAACGATTTTTTCCGATACCATCGAGAAAATCAAACAAGATGGTTTATTCAAACAAGAACGATTAATCTGCAGTCCACAGAGTGCAGATATCGATGTTCGTTTTCCGGCTGATGCTCCCGAGAAATCGGTCATCAACATGTGTGCGAACAATTATCTGGGACTCTCCAGTCATCCGGATGTTATAAAAGCCGCGCATGAAGCGCTCGATTCCCGCGGTTACGGGATGTCTTCTGTCCGCTTCATCTGCGGAACTCAGGACATTCATCGCGAACTTGAGAAAAAAATCGCCGCCTTCCTCGGCACCGAGGATGCGTGCTTGTTCGGTAGCTGCCTCGATGCTAATGCTGCACTATTTGAAGTGTTGTGTACCGAGGAGGATGCGATTATCTCGGATCGTTTAATCCATGCGTCCTTAATCGATGGAATCCGCTTGTCGAAAGGACAAAACTTCAATTACAAACATGCAAATATGGAGCATCTGGAAGAAAAACTGCAGGAAACGCAGACGTGCCGGATGCGCATGATTGTTACTGATGGCGTCTTCTCGATGGATGGCGATATGGCGCCGCTCGATCAAATCTGTGAGTTAGCCGAGAAGTACGATGCAATGGTAGTCGTAGACGATTCGCATGCCTCCGGATTTATCGGAAAAACCGGACGGGGAGTGCATGAGCACTTTAACGTAATGGGCAAAGTCGATATCATTACCACTACTTTTGGTAAAGGACTTGGTGGTGCAACCGGTGGTTGCGTTGCCGGTCCGAAAGAAGTCGCCGAGTTGATGAAACAGCGCGGCCGTCCGTATCTCTTCTCCAATGCCGTGCCGCCGCCGGTTGTGATGGCATCGATGAAAGTTATCGAACTGCTTTCGAAAACGACGGAACGGCGAGATAAACTCGAGAAGTTAACGGAGTATTGGCGCAAAGGGTTGACCGAAGCTGGCTTCGATTTGAAAGCGGGGAATACACCGATTGTTCCAGTGATGCTCTACAATGCGAAACTGGCGCAGGAATTCAGCAAGAAACTGTATGACGAAGGTATCTACGCCGTCGGTTTCTTCTTCCCGGTGGTGCCGGCGGGTCAAGCGCGTATTCGTACGCAAATCAGCGCCGGTCATGAGTTCGAGCATCTCGATAAAGCGTTAGCTGCCTTCAAAAAAGTCGGTGCCGAACTCGGTGTGCTGGGTCTCAAGAAGAAAGAGATTCTCGCAAAATTCGGCGAGTGATTTCTAAACTATCCAAAGTAGTAACGGCGATCACGCCTGTTTTATAGATTCGACTAACAACGCTGGGGGGCGGATGTTTCGAAGAGAAATGTCCGCCCTCTCTCTATTTGAAGCTCGTACTATCTTGTCTGAGCTAGTTATATAGCATTCTGATACTTAGTATGACTATAAGATATCCGATACCCGCAGGCATAGCCCGCTTGGTCTTCTCCGTTTTACTCTTTTTTCAAAAGGAACTCGTCCTGCTATGAACGATGTAACTTCAATCACAATCAAGGATACAACATCGAATCCTGCACCGCTTGGTCTACTCGGGTTCGGTATGACAACAGTGTTGCTTAATCTTCACAATGCCGGACTCTATGGCATTAGTACCATGATTCTTGCAATGGGAATTTTCATCGGTGGGTTCGCGCAAATCTTTGCCGGATGGATGGAGTGGAAGAAAGGGAATACTTTTGGCACCACTGCCTTTTCGATGTATGGATTGTTTTGGCATAGCTTAGTTGCAATTCTTGTTCTCCCGAAACTTGGGTGGGGAGCAGCGCCTACCAGCGCCGAAATGGGCTTCTATTTAATGATTTGGGGCATTTTCACTGCGATGATGTTTGTCGGAACCCTCCGGTTGAATCGCGCTTTACAAGTAGTATTCTCATCGCTTACGGTTTTATTCTTCTTACTCGCGATTGGCGACTTCCTCGAGAATCCCGTCATAAAAACCATTGCCGGTATCGAAGGAATCTTTTGTGGTGGTTCCGCGATCTATGCTGCGGTCGCACAAGTCTTGAATGAAGTGTACGGAAAAACTGTTCTTCCCCTTGGAGCGGTCGGTAAATAAGTCAGAATAATTATCGATGTAGTGTTCCGATATCACTGACAACGCAGCTCACCATTTATTGCATTCGCGGAGGGTAGGGGCGGGCTCCCATGCCCGCCCGGATCATTTACCGATTGATACAGGGGCGTATGATATACGCCCCTCTCTTTTTGCTAACATTACTGACGCGCCATCAAATCACTGCATAAATGGTAGTTGTTGGCTTCTGCATGTGTCATTCTTACGAGTTAAATAATACGCTTAGATGTTTAAAAAGAATAGCGAAAACGACTGCAACGTTTTCGCTGAACGATGCTACTCACTCGATAGACAACGTGCGAGAAAAACAAACGCTCAATCCTGATTTGGAAACGTATCATGTAATGTGCGATGCAGTAGAATTTTATTTTTAAAGAATGCGTTGTTTTGGGTGCTACTGAAGGAAGTGAGGAAGTAATGACAAAGCAATTTATCTATGCTAGTCTTGTATTCGCCGGGCTATTCGCGACGACTCCGTCGCTGGCCGGTGAAGCGACCACTACTACGGAGCGTGAGGTTTCCGCTGCGGGAATCCGGCGCCTTCAAATCGATAACCGCAATGGCGATATCGAAATTCTCACCACCACCGATGGCAAAATCGAGTTGCATGCCATTACAAAAATCAGCGGCTTCTCCGATCGGGAATGCGAACAACTCGCCAACGAGTCTTCGATTGATATGAAACGTTCCGGTATCACACTGGAAATCCAATCATCGCGCTGGCGCTCCGATTCCTATGAGCGTTCAATTACCTATACTTTGTTAGTCCCGCCCGAACTAGACATCACGGCCGAGACCGAAAGTGGCAATATCGCTTGTCGCGACCTGGATGGAGACATTGATCTTGCATCGACCTCCGGCGATTTGGAAATTTTGAATTGTACCGGAAAGTTAAATGGATCGACGACGGATGGCGATATCACCGTCGAGAGCTCATCGCGGGAAGCTTACTTCGAATCGGTTAGTGGCGATTGCGATTTATTTGTCGCATTGCCTAGTAATGGTCGAATGCGGGTGAATACAACCAATGGAGCGGTGAAGATTCATCTCGCCGGCGACGTGAACGCTACGATTTCGGCTCGCACTGCCAATGGAATCATCTCGTGTGGTTCGTTTGCTGAAGCGATTTCGATTAACCGCAACCGCACCTATGCCAGTGGTCGCTTGGGATATGGGGAGGGGGCAGTGATTGTGGAAACGGTCAACGGTTCTATCTCATTCGATACGTTTCACCCCCAACCTGTGGCACAAGCTGCGGTGAGTAGCGAGCCGACTGTGATCTACAAGACGACTCCTGTTATCGTAGAACATCGCTATATCAATTCCTATGGCGATCCTTGTTCACCGCGTTTCCGCCACGTTTGGCGACCGTGGCGAACCGTACACATTCCACCGTTGCGCATTGTCTTTGGACCTCGCCATCATGACCGTCACGATGATCATGGTTGGCATCGTGACCGCGACCATCGAGACCGTGATCGCGACGGTTTTCGCGACCACAATCGCAAACCACGGCACCGCCGGTAATCGCACTCCATCAATTCATTTTGGAGCAGAGTAATAGGTGATGGATGGTAAATGATGAGTATTGGGGGATGGGTATTAGGTGTTGGGTGCTAGGTAATGGGTAATGGGTAGGGGCGGACTTCCACGTCCGCCCTTTTTTTCTGCGTGGCCGCGACATTACCTACGGTGAGCCGAAACGGGTTCCTGTCGCGGTTTCGGTGTTCGGTGGTGAGCTTTGGGTTATGGGTATTGGATGATGGGTAGGGGCGGACTTCCACGTCCGCCCGTTCCGTAGGGGCGTGTCGCGCACGCCCTTTTTACAGTTGGGACAGACCCCAGAAAAGTCTGTCCATGTCATAGCGAGCGTAGCGAAGCAATCTAACAGGGCTCACCGCAGGCAATCTCATTGCATCGTAGGGGCGGCTGGCAGCCGCCTCTGTCTGTCCTCGATTTTGAGTACGGGCGAACCTCGTGTTCGCCCATTCGTTTTTCAGGTCTGGCGACCTGTCGCTACCCTACACCTTTCACCTTACACCTTTCACCATATTTCGACCCCCTTCCCCCTACACCCTTCACCCTTCACCTTAGCAGCAT
>JAOTSC010000070.1 GCA_030247525.1 bacterium
CATTCTTTCCGCCAGTTTTTCGCTTCCGGTAAATTCGATCCAGAACTGTTTTCGGTGTAAGAAGAGGTAAATGGTTGATGCTAACAAAGCGAGACAAAAAACAACCCCGGTAAACTTCACGAAGGGGGACGACCACGGTTCCTGCCACGGACTCATCGATGAATAGCCAAAAGCAATCAATGCTTCCCGCAGCGTAATCTCCGGGGCGTGGCGGAACCCAATCGGATGTCCGTAGAATTCGATCCGTTGCAACCACAACGGCAGCGTTAACAGGAAGGCAAACAGCTCAACCATTGCCGCTTTAATAAATCCAATCAATCGATTCGCTTCCCCGAACCAAATCGCGAAAATCACCATCGGCCAGAGCGTTAACGCCGGTAGCTTGGCATAGACGCCGAACGCCAACAAACCACCCCACACAAACAACTGGAGCCAACCCAAGCGACGGCGGGCAGCGACAGTTGTACAGGCAAAAAACGCGCCGACAAATAACGCCATCAGCGCATCGTTATTGACGGTAACTGATGCCGGAAGCCCCGCCCCGAGCAAGCTGCCGCCAAGTAGAATCGGGGTGCGCCACTGTGGATTCGGGACAAATGCGAGCAAAAACCCTAACCCAACGATCCAACATCCCAATGAGAATAGTCGAATCATCCGTTCCGGGTGCGATACAGTTCCGACTGCTTTCAGGAGAAATGCCGAGAGCTGGTAATAGAGCGGCGGTTGCCAGTATTCCGCGCCACCGGTTGCGAGGGCAGCTTCGTCGACGTACTGCAATTTCTGTAAGGGGATGCTTCCGACGTCGCGTTGATAGAGGATATGGTGGAAATGGGATAGCTCGTCGTTGAAGGCGGGTAGTGGATTGGTTACATCGGATTGCAATGGAGCAGCGAGGATCAACCATAGCCGCAACAGCAATCCTATGACTGCTGCAGTGATGGCGTAGGTTGGAATGTTGTTGCTCTTTTTCATTCGTTTCTTCTTTGGGGCGTATGCCATACGCCGCTGCCGAGAACGTACGTCGGACATTACCTTCGGTGAGCCGCAAGGCGGGTTCCTGTCCGACGGGCGAAAAGTGATGATCGACAGACAAGAGTGTCTGTCGTACGGGCGACCCAGTGGGTCTGCCCCTACACCTTACACCTTACACCTTACACCTTTCCCCCTACACCCTTCACCTGATTTCGGCAACCGGCGCTTGTTTCGTGTAATCGATTTCACTGCCACGCATACTGTGGGGGATCAAATAGACTGCCATCATTACCGCCATCGCAGCAACTGCGAACCAACGGTTTTTCCGGTCGTCGCTCTTCCGCAATCGCCAATAAGCAATCACCCAGACCAAAACCATCACGGCGGTTTTATTGTCGGTCAAATCTTCGCCAAACGGCCAACCGGTCCAATAGGCATCGAAGGCAAATTTCTGTACTATCGGTCCTAAAATAAGACCACCGATCACTAACAATATCAAAGTGATTAGGGTTCGCTTAACTAATCTCTCGCCGGCGAAGGCGGCCAGCATCACCCGGGTACCGAATAACATACCGATAAACATCGCTAAGACATGGGGAAAGAGGACATACACCGGCACCCCACCGCGAAAGCGAGTAACCACATCGGTGTGGCCTTCCGGTGCGACCGCTGTGACGTTCCCCCGAGTCAATTTCACAAAGTACTCGATTTTTCCCGCCGGGGGTTGGTGGGGCAGCTCGGCGTATAAAAAATCCTGTTCCGGTTTTCCCGCTGGGAAGAAATGTTTCCCGACAAACACAGACGGCCCGGTCATTTCCTTTACCGTTTCTTTGGACAGACTCTTTTGCAGTAACGGGAGTTCCTGCCACTGGTCGTGGGATTTATAGCGCTTCCAAACCACAACACCAGTTACTGTAGTATCGGTAATCGGTAACAAAACCGGTTGATTTCCTGCGCCGCCATGGGAGCGCAAGAGATAATAGGGTACCGACACCCCTCCAACTTTCACGATGCCACTCACCGGATAAGTTGGTCCCGTGCGCCGTTGATAATACGCCGATGCCAGCATTATGATAAATGCCAGCAGCCAAAGCAAAATGGAACGAGTTTTTGTTCGATTTGCCACGGTATCTCCCCCAATTACTCCCCATTCAAAGGAACTGATCTTATTCCAAAAACGCCTCAATTTTCGAAATAGGATTTGTCAATTTCGATAAATCGCAAAAAAGTAAAATAAGCAATTGTTACTACGAGGACACCATGACTTGGTTAGACGAATACGTCGAACGATTGTTTGACGACGAAGAACTTCCCGACTTGGATGAATTTGCCGAGGAGCAGGGAATTGCCGCATCCGAACTCAAGAATATCGATAGCGGGCTCTTGCACGACGCCGTGATGCGCAAATTCAAACGGGAAGTAGCGACCGCACTGCCGAAACTGGGTGGCGCACTGTTAGAGAAGGGATTGCGGGGCGACATTCCAGCAATCCGGTTGCTCATGAGTCTTGCGAAACCGGAAACCGCGAAAGGAAAAGTCGATGACCCGATGGAAACCTACCGCGACCTCTAACGGTCACACCCCGCTCATGAGAGATGAGTTGCGGGAATTGAAAAAACACTCGGAGCGATTTGTCGGCGATTACGGGTGGACCGATCACCCGACCCGCGGACTCACCCGGTACCCCGTGTTCCCTACCTCGCCCGGCTCTTTGCTGCGCTCGACGCAGAGCCGCGGCTTCTCGTTCTAAAGAGCCGCCAAGTACTCGCCAGTTGGACCGTGGCGGGTTGGCTGCTCCATCGAGCGCTCTATCACGGGCCTGCCGAATGTATGATCCTATCCAAAGAACAACGTTCCGCCGAAGAGTTGCTGCGCCGGATTGCCAAATTGATCGCCCATTTGCCGCAATGGATGGCGGTGCGAATGGAGATGAGCCGCAAACAACTCTATCTGCCAAAAGTCCGTTCACGCATATTCACGCTGCCGACAGTGCCGGAAGCGGTGCGGTTGTATACCCCGACGATTGTCGTCTGGGATGAGATGGCGTTTACCCGTGACGCCGAGCGGTTGTGGGAAGCGCTCTCCCCGGCGCTCGACTCCTCTGCCCGTTTTGTCGGGATCATCACGCCTAATGGACGGTTTTGTCTGTTTGGCAGGTTGGTGGAGCAGGCGTCGCAAACCGGGTTTGCCGTCCATCGTATCCATTACCGCGAACGCGCCGACCGTGGCGAAACCTGGAAACGCGAAAAGATGCGGGAATTGTCCGATGCGGAATGGCGGCGAGAATACGAACTATCCTTAGAAGAAAACAACGGTCTTCGCGTTATCGAGAGCTTCTCAGCTACCGTTCATCTGTTGCAAAAAGCACTCTCTAAAGCAGATATAGCCCGAGCGAAACGGAAGTTCCGAGCAATCGATTACGGATATCGCACGCCGGTAGTACTATGGTTGGCTGAGGTAGCGCCAGAAGAGATCGTTGTCTTCGATGAATGGATCGGTGACAATGCCACCCGCGATGAACTTCTGCTCACAATTCAGGAACGCGACAAAAAGTGGAATCTGAAAGAAAAGGATTTCGCTTGGACGGCGTGCGATCCTGCCGGCGCGCAGGCGAGCGACACCGGAGTTCCAATCGTCGATTTTCTGAACGGTTCCGGCATTAAACTGGTGTATCGGAAATCGCGGATCGAAGATGGACTCGACTTGCTCCGGATGTTGTTCCGCTCCGCCGATGGAACGGTACGGATGAAGTTGTCGCCATCCTGTCAACGATTAATCATCGACCTCGAATCGTATGCCTACGACGAACGAACCGGGAAACCAATCAAGGGGATTCACGACCACTCGGTCGATGCGTTACGATACTTTGCGTTGGCATACCATGCCCCGTCACCTGCCACCATCCGCAGCCGGGTCGCTGGTTCGGCGCGGCGGTAGAAATTGGTGTAAGGTGAAGGGTGAAAGGTGTA
The DNA here is from genome assembly GCA_030247525.1 of bacterium. Classification (NCBI taxonomy): domain Bacteria; species bacterium. The sequence continues at coordinate 3,942 of JAOTSC010000070.1, forward strand.
GGGGCAGACCCTTTGGGTCGCCCGGTGCGTGCTGGGTAGGGGCGGGCTCCCACGCCCTGACAGGCGTCCCCGCCTGTATCGTAGGGGAGTCCGGCGGACTCCCGCACAGATAATGGGCGTATGCCATACGCCCCTACTGTCTGCATGGTGGCTACGGGTTTCCAAACCCGTGAATTCGGGCACAATCGTTTGGCATTGCAAGTAAAAATATTTCGGTTTTACGAATACATTTTTCGCCTAAAACCGTTGGAAGTTACCGCGCAATCGTTTATTATTAGACTTGATGATACACAACAACCCCCCTTCCACCGCCAACGGTCAATCCGCCGACCCCGAAACCACCCAACGCGAACGGTGGCGAATCTGCCATTCGGAAGCTGACCGTCTTGCAAAACAGGGCGAAACTGAACAAGCCTTTGCCCTCCTCGACACAATAATCTCAGAAGCGACTGCCGCCGGCGATGATGAAGTGCGCTATCACTCCCAAGTCTTTTATGGAATGGTGCTAACGACCGTTGGACAAATAGAGCGGGCGTACAAGTTGTTGTCTGATGCGCTGCCCTACTACGAAGCAAAAGAGAATAACGACTTGGGTACCATCTTGGGGACGATCGGCAACATCTTTCGGATGCGCGGTTTAATTGAGGACGCATTAGCAAATTACAATCGTGCCTTCGCAATTTTCGAGAAAACCGGCAACATTGAGTTACTGATATCGATGAAAGGCAACATCGGAGGAGTGTTTTCGGAGCGGGGGCGATTTGCGGATGCTGAGCCAGTGTTACGGGAAACGATCCAGATTGCGCTTGATAACGCGAGTTATAGCAACGCTATCGGCTATCTAACCGATTTAGCCCGTATCATGTTGTCGACGAATCGAGTCGATGATGCCTTGGTAGTTTTACAGGAAGCAAAAACATATCTGCCGCACGCAGTGAGTACCCGGGCTAAAGGGTTACTCTTCAGCGCGTTTGGCATCGCTTTTGGTATGAAGAATGAATGGCATAGCGCACTGGAAGCGAACGAAATTGCGCTCGAGGTGTACCGCCGATTAGGTGAACGCCGACTATTAGGTATCACACTGATGAACTCGGCGCAATCGTTTCTGGCATTAAACGATATCGACAGTGCCGAAGCCAATATCCGGGAGTCGTTGGAAATTCACCGGCAAATGCAAAACTTCCGTTCGCTTGCCTTCTCATTGACGAACCTTGCCGCCATCGTACAATATCGGGGAAATCTTGAAGAAGCTTACCATATCCTGCACGAAGCGCTGAAACTCTTTCAAAATTTGCAGTATCCCATCGAAACGGGAATCATCTCTTCGACTATCGGACGATTGCTTACTGAAACCGGTGAATTAGGCGAGGCAAAATCACACCACGAGCAAGCGCTAACCTACATCCGCTCGACGAAAAATCGCTCTCAATATGAAATGGTGTTGTTGCGGAATATGGAAACCAGTGTCATCATGCGGTGTTGGGATGATGTTGCCCGGATTATCGAGGAGTTCCAATCGATTGACTTACCGAGTATCACGCCACCCACCTACCATGCGATTTGTATGCAAGGATGGCAGCATTTATCGAATTGGTTGCAAACCGGTAAGACACCGGAAAAACGTCGGGAAGTCCTGTCGATCTTTTCGCAAATAGTAATGGAGTTGCCGGAAGCGAACTGGGGCATTTTTCACGACAGTGCAACTTCATATCACATGTTTCGCAGTGAGTTACTTCGTAACGGTTTTACCGAGGAGGAGTTATCGTTTCTGCAGCAAGCGAATCTTGACAAAGGTCCTTCCACGTGACAACTGAACCCGTTCGCACCGTTTCCAGTGCAATTCGAGAATTGCTTGACGACGCCAGCAAGGAACGCAACGCCGGTAATAATTTGAAAGCGTTTGATCTGGCGCAACTTGCCATCGATCTGGCACGGCAATGTGGGGATGAGACCATTCTCAGTGAAGCGCTCATTCTGCGCAGTCGGATCGATCATGATTGCAGCGAATTCGACCGGTCCGCCGAAGCGTTGCAGGAAGCTCGTGCACTGGCGCAGAGATTAGAAAACCCGTTAACCGAAGCGCGGATACTCAATAATCTTTCTAACATCCACCGGATTCAAGGAAACATCGAGCTTTCGACTTCGATGAGCCGTGAAGCTTATGCCCGGTTTTACAATGCCGGCGATAAGCGCAGCGCGGCAGTGGTGCTCGCAAACATGGGTATCACGAATCTCGAAAGCGGGTGGTTGGATCAGGCTGAGACATTATTGCGCGATGCGATCGAAGTTTTGATTGAGTTGGGAGATAACGATCAAGCGGCAAATTTCCTTGCCGATTTGGCGAAAATTCCCATGCAGCGCGGGCAGGAAACGGCAACGTTGGAATGGCTCCGGCAATCGCTTCTGTATGCCAGGAAAGCAAACAACGTGAAGCGGGAGAGCGTCACATTAGCGACCCTCGGTCTTGCTCATCTTTACTTTTATCATTGGAAGACTGCGGTCGAAGTGCTGACACCGGTCATCGAACAATTCCGCAACTATGGCGACCACCGATTCGAAAGTATTGCACTGTCGAATTTAGGAGCTGCATATCTGTTAGGTGGTGAAATCAATCAAGCTGAAGTTGCCGTGCAACATGCGTTGACCTTGCAACAATCGATAAAAAACCGCCGCTCGGTAGCAATCTCACTTGGTCATTTAGCGACGATTTCGCTACTCCGCGGGAATATTGCCGAAGCTGATGAATATTTGACACAAACGCGCAGTATTCATCGTGAGATCGGCGAAACCAAAATCGTGGCGGAAGCCACCATCCGGATTGCTGAATTACGGTTTATGACTGGAAACGTCGCCGAAGCATGGCGGGAATTGCATGATAGCATTACCATTCTCCGTGGCATCAAACCGGTGGATTTCTTCTTGTATGCGTTAGGGATCGCAGTCGAATTTGCCGTGAGAACGGACGAAGCAATCGCTGCCGAAACGTATTGGCGGGAATTATCGGCGATGGCGATTAGCAATGACACAAAAACTTCGCGTGGCGAGTTGAATTTTGCTTCGCTGTGGCGAAATGCCGGCAGATTGAAAGCCAATCCGGGCAATAGCTCGATTCAATCGGCACTCGTTTCCGATTTTCCCCTTGTTACCGCTTCCAGCATTGAATTCGAGTTAGGGCGCGAGAGTTTGTTAGGAAATAGAATTACTCGACTTTATGAGTATATCCTTGCGGCGGGGGTACCGGATCACCTATTATCACTTCCAATGCATTGGAAAACAGGAGTTACTACAAGTGGACCCGTCTGAACTCATCAAATCGGGCGAGTTGCTATACCAACAAGGGCGTACGAGCGCTGCGATCGCGATTTATCGCCAAGCGCTTGTTATCGCATGTACCGACGGGGCAAAGCAATTGGAAGCGCAGGGGTGTCAAGCGCTGGCGATTGCTGAAACCGAACTCGGACAAATGGAAGATGCCTTTCTCCATTTTCAAAAAGCGTTGACGATTTATCAGGAACTCGGTTCGGAAAACGATGCCGCGATTGTCTTGATGAATCTTGCTGATCATCACCGTTCCCAGTGCCGTTACGAATCTGCTTACGAAACCAATTTGAGCGCGTTAGCGATATTCCGGAAAACCGGAGACCGTGAACATGAAGCGCTTACTCTCCGCAATCTCTCCGCCTTATATAGTGGGCTCGGCAAATGGGAGGAAGCATATCCCTATTTTCAACAGGCGCTGGCAATTCTGCGCGAGATTGGTAAGACCAAGCAGGAGATAAGTCTACTCGCAGATTTTGCAAAACTGTTACAGCGTAGCTCTCATTTTGGCGAAGCATACGATTGTTTGCTGCAGGCACACGCCTTAGCCCGTGAGTATGGCGACCGCCGTCTGGAAGGGATTACACTGGGAAATATTGGCATTATCCTTGCCGAACATGGTGACTTGCAATTGGCGCGCGAAAAACTGGTAGGGGCATTAGCAATCAATCGTGAAACATCGGGGAAGCATCACGAAGCGATTGTACTAAACAATCTTGCTAATGTCTTGAGCAAATTGGGGGAGATTGACGAAGCGTTAGCGATTCTCGAACAAGCGCGGAAAATTCAAAGTGAAATTGGTAATGCCCGTGCTGAGGCCATAATTCTCGGTAATATTGCGAGTTTGGAACACTGTCAAGGCAGATTTGAGGAAGCATATCACACGTATCATCAAGCACTTGAAATTCATCGCAATGTGAAGAACCGCCAGTTTGAAGGAATCGTGATTGGCAATTTAGCTGAGTTGTTAAGCGCGCAAGGCCAGGTTGATGAGGCGCTCGATTGTTACCGGCAAGCCTTGGCAATCCATCGTGAACAACGTCACCACGATAAATTGATTACTCATCTCTGCCTTTACTCTAAATTGTTAATGTCGTTGCATCGATTTGTCGACGCCGAGGCGGCGATGATCGAGGCCGGTGATATCCTTAAAAACGTTAGCAGTCCGTTTGCCCGCTTAACTTACTATCTTGCTCGCGGCGAGTATCTGATTGCTACGGCAAACATCACACCGTTGGTCCCCTCTTTGAAGCAGGTTCCGAAAGCCGAGACATATTCTAAACTGGATCGGGCGATACAAGAGTACTTCAATGCATCGGCATTAATCGAACGACTCGGTTTACTGGAAAGTTCCACCTATACCTCGAGTTTTGTACAGTTTCGGAACGCATTGATAACCAGTGGCATATCTGACGAGCAGTTACCGTTGCCGCGAAGTTGGAGTGGTGAACTCATAAGTCGGTTGCGTCCCCAAGAAATCGAGCGTTAATGAAAGCCTCTGACCATTTTTTGGAAGCGCTCCTTATTCGACGTCAATTGAAACAGGAATACTCAATTGGTCGTAGTGATGCGCCACTCGCGGAATTTTTACGCGAGCACGACCGTTGGGAACAAGCCGAAAACCATTTACGGGAAGCGGCAATGATTGCCGAGTCCGAATCGGATGTTCGCTTGGCTGCCGATGCCCGTTCCGAGCTTGCGCTTCATTATCTTGATGTCCATCTTTCCGATGATGCGTTTATTCAGTTTGAAGCCGCCCTCACCCATCTTGTTCAAGCGCCCGACGAAAAACTGGAAGCAAAAATCCACACCAACCTTGCAAACCTTTACCGGATGCAAGGGCGGATGACGGAGGCACATGAACACAGTTTGTTGGCATTAGATCAGTTCCGCAAACTGGGAAATCGTCGGAACGAAGTAATCGTGTTGGGGAATTTATACGCGATTCTTATCGAATTACACCGACCCGAAGAAGCGTTGCCCTATCTATTGCAGGTACTCGAGTACTATCGTGAATCGAAGGATCGGGTGCGGGAGGGGATTGCCTTAGGCGATTTTGCTACCGTAATGCAATTGTTGGGTAGATATGAAGAAGCGAGAGCTGCTTACCTTTCCGCAATTGCGATTGCCCATGAGACGAACGACCGTCCAGCGGAAGGTATCGCTATCGGCACCTATGCAATCTTTCTCTTGGATCGAGGCTCATACGAGGAGAGCTATCAGCTGTTTCAGAGCGCTTTGAATATTCACGTATCGACTGGCGACGAACGGTTTCAAGGAATCACACTTGGAAACCTCGCAAATCTAATCAATATGCACGGTGATGCGTATGCTGCACATGAGTATTATCTCCAGTCGTTGGAATTGCACCGCCGTACCGGTGACCGGTTGTCGGAAGCGATTGTACTTGCCGGATTGGCTGACAACATGCACAATCAGAAACGTTATTTAGAGTCAAGGAAGCATTACAATCACGCTCTGGACATCATTCGCAACGTCGGCGACGAAGTATTGGAGGGAACAATCACGTGTGAAATCGGTGAGTTGGAAATGGATCAAGGAAATTTCACCGACGCACACCATTACTTCGAGCACGGCTGCGAATTTCTGCGCAAAGCGGGCGATTTACAACAACGCCATCTTCAGCTATGCCACTATACCGAATTGTGCCTATTATCGGGAAAGCATGAGCAGGCAGAGGAGTTGTTTAGCGAAGCGAGCGAACTAGCAAACGACAAATTACCGCCAATCGATTTAATTCTCGATCATGTATTGCGCAGTCAATTCGCTTTGGCGAGCCCGTCATCGATTTCAAAACAGCACAACTCCATCAAAGGATCGCTAACCGCAGCTCTTGCCGAGTACCGGGCAGCAGCGGGACTGATTCAGCGTTACCGGGTCAGCCAAAACACCTCCCGAACCCGCAGTTTCAGCAGACTCCGCCAGAAGTTGCAAAGATTAAACATCCCCGAAATCGACATTTCCCTACCAAACCATTGGTGAAATATATCACGATCTTGTCGCCCTTTCTACATCCTTAGCACAACTTTCTTTCAAATATCTCTTTTTGTCTTGCGCTCGCCCAAATTTTTCCGTTATTTGAATAGAGAGGGTTCATCCGAAAGGAGGGGTCCAATGAAAAACGTAAAAATGTTTGAGGCGGTGCGCGAGGGTAACCTCCCCCACCTGAAGTTAGCGCTGACCGAAGGCGCAAATCTAAACGCAGAAGCCGATGGCGGTCGAACGCCGTTGCACCTTGCCGCGAAACGCGGTTTCCGCGATATTGTGGAATACCTGTTGACCGCCGGTGCCAAGGTCGATGCGACCGACCATAACCTCACAACGCCACTACACAAAGCTGTGGAACGCGGCAATCATCAAATCGCCGAACTCCTTCTCAAAAAAGGTGCTAATGTGCATGCCCGCGATTTAGCCGGGAGTACACCGCTCCATCTGGCTGCCCGGGAAGGACGCTTGCATAATGTGAAGCTGTTGCTGGAATATGGTGCAGCGGTGAATGCGATCGATGGTGAAGGAAAAACACCGTTAGCCCGTGCGAAAGAATATGTTCATGCACCGGAAATGCTGAACCCACTGGTGGAAGTGCTGCTCCGGTTTGGTGCGAAAATGGCGGTGAACGGCAGTTCGGTTATCGTCTAACCGGAATGATTCGTTCGACTACGAATGGTTCGACATCGAACGTATCACTTCTCTATCTTGGAGAGGTGAACAATGATTCGTGTAATCCCCGCCGCACAGCGGCACTCGGCTGACTTTGGCTGGTTACAGACCAACTGGCTGTTTTCGTTTGATCAATATTACGATCCTAATAATCTGCAATTCGGCAATCTGCGAGTCTTCAACGACGACGTGGTACAGCCGCAGACCGGATTTGGCACGCATCCCCACCGTGAGATGGAAATCGTCACGATTGTCCTGTCAGGCGCAGTTACCCATCAGGACAGCATGGGGAATCATACCAAGATTAGCGCCGGTGAAGTACAGCGGATGACCGCCGGCGCCGGAATAACTCATTCCGAATACAACCGCGAATCGGTGCCGCTCCACCTCTATCAAATCTGGTTTCCTCCCCATACCCGACGGCTTGTCCCCTCATACGAGCAACAACCGTTTGAAGCGAGTAAACTCAAAAATGCATTGCACCGGGTCGTGAGTGGTAACGAAGATGAAGGATTAATCAAGATTCACGCCCATGCGTCGATCTACTTGTCCCAACTCGATCCCGGCGTTACGGTAGAGCATAACTTGGCTACCCAGCGTGGAGCGTTTGTGTATGTTACGGAAGGGGTGTTGGACGTGAACGGCATTCATTTGACGAAAACCGATCAAGCCCGAATCGAAGAGGAACCGCTGGTACGAATCACAGCTGCCGAAGCAAGCCGCTTCATTCTTATCGATGTCGATCTCGCTGAGTAGTATCGGAAAAACGGTGAAAAACAGTTTACTGGGGGCGGGTTGCCGCGGTTGCCAAGTTGCTTTTCCATCGAGATCACAGTAATTTGTTTTGATGAAAAGCAATCCCAATAGGCGATAACAGCGGCGAAATGATTAGTATCCTTTTTTGGTGTCTGTTAGGCATTCTCTTACTGGTCTATATCGGTTACCCCATCGTCGTGGTGGTAATCGGTTTGTTGCGTCCCAGCCCCCGCAAAATTCCCTACGAAAAACTGCCAAAAGTAGCCATCGTCGTTGCCGCCCACAACGAAGAAGAAGTCATCGGCGAGAAGCTCAATAATCTACTCAAACTCGATTACCCGCCGGAGTTGTTGGAGATTATCGTCGCTTCCGACGGCTCTACCGACCGTACGAACGAAATCACCGAATCGTATAGCGTGACCGAGCCCCGCATCCGCTTAATGAAAATGGAGCCCCGCGGCGGAAAAACGCCAGCGATGAATCGCGCATTGCACTTCACTGATGCCGAAATCGTCGTATTTACCGACGCCGAACCGATAATCGATCGAATGGCATTGCGGTATCTCGTGCCGCACTTTGCTAATCCGGAAGTTGGTGTCGTCTGTGGTAACTCGCTCTATGGGAAAGGCGAAAACTACAAAGGTTCGGAACAGGAACGGATTTATTGGCGGGTTGAGAACTGGATAAAATTAGCGGAAAGCAATGCGTTTCGTTTACCGATCGGTGGAATTGGCGATCTCTTTGCCGTTCGAAGAAACTGTGCTGAAGAATTGCCGGCGAATATCAACCACGACATGATGCTGGTACTGCGGATTCGGGCGAAAGGGATGTTGGTATTATTGGAACCGAATGCGTGTGCGTATGCGAAAGGCAGCCGAAAAGTAGTCACTGAGTACCGCCGGAAAGTGCGCATTGTCTTTCGCGCAGCGTATTCGCTCTGGTGGGCAAGAAAAATATTAAATCCTGTTAAACATCCGATGCTGTTTATCCAACTACTGTTCCACAAATTACTCCGTTGGTTAAGTGGACTCTGGTTTTTCCCACTGTTGCCGCTCTCCTACCTACTGAAGGATGAGGGTGTTTTCTATAATGTAACGTTTTGGGGAATGGCGGTATTCTTCGGCGCAACATTATTAGGGTTGATTGCCAGCAAATTGCACATCCGGTTAGGGCCACTCGGCATTCCCTTTTATGTGTCCGCAGTCTTTGTTGCAGCGCTGCATGGGCTTACCCGCCTGCTAATCGACCGTCCGAAAGAGACTTGGACAATTGTCCGCAATCAGGATGTGTAATCTATTTTTTCAGCCAATGGCTCTTCCGGAAGTAGTATAGCATCGCGACCACTACGACAAACATCAGAAACATCGACGCCCAGAATCCCCACGGTTCACCAATCCACGGCATTTTAACGAAATTCATTCCAAAGATTCCCGTGATTACAGTTAATGGCAACAATAACGCAGCAGCGATGGAGAGCTGTTTCGTGATGAAGTTTGTACGATTGGCGATTAGTGTAAGATTCACTTCCAACGCATCGGAGAGCGATTCGCGATGGGTCGCGGTGTATTCGTACAATCGCACGATATGGTCGTGGGCATCGCGGAAATAAACGCGGGTTGTTGGTGTGATGCCGACGAGATACTCGTGGGATAACCGGAAGAACAGCTCGCGTTCCAACAAGGCAATTTTTCCGATTCGTCGAAGATGGCGGCGAAACTGGAAAATCATATCAAGCGTATTGTTGGTAAAGTCATACAACAGTCGGCTTTCCAGCTCAGTGGTCACATTTTCCCACACTTCGAGCAGCGCAATCGAATCATCGATCAATTTGTCGCACAACCGGTACAATAACTCATCCGGTGAGATTGGTGTTTTCACTCGCTGCGCCTGAATCTCCTGTATCATCCAATCCGCCGGACTATTTTTATTGGAGTGGGTAAGCAGAAAACCGTCGCCGATAAATGCATGCAGCCGGACATCTTTTAGCGGAAGATTCAACCGCCGCTTGAAATCTATCCGGTGCATCTCCTCGATATGCATACCATGCAGTACGATGAACGTTACATTGTCATACACTTCGACTTTTGGCAGCTGCATCCGCGAAAAGCAATCCTCAATCGCGAGCGGGTGCAGATGGAAACGATCACTCAATCCATCCAAGGAATGGTGGTCGCTGCTGGTCACATGAACCCATACCGGCGCTTGGGTATCCGGTTCGCAGGGGTGCGGCGGGTCATTCTCCGATAAGGCGAACCATTGTATGACTGTGGCAATTGTTCCCGGTTTTTCCGGCTCGTTCATTTCATCCTCCCGATACCTCCCTAACGTACACTATTCTTCTCTTCACCGAAAGGCATTCCCCATGAGTGAATCGAAATTTCCTATTCCACCGGCACGGGTCGGCGGTTCGCCCCGTAATGCGATGAAACGTCAATTCGCCCCACTGTTACATGTTATGCATAGCGCGGGCGGTGGTAATGAACAAGCCCCCGGCGATCCGGTGCAAGCTTATACTTCCTCGTCGAAACCGTTTTTCCGGGGATCGGATAAGAGCAATTTCCCCGGGCCGTTGGAAGCGGGTTTTCGTTACACCGGCGGGAATCGCGCCGAATTCTACCGCTACTTGCGTGACCGGCTGCCAATCGTATCGGCGGGGGTGTGGGCGTGGGTGCATCTCTGTGCGACGTCGCTCGAGCGGCGGTTCGATGGTCCAACCTATGCGAGAAAGCAAGCGGAACAACTCCTCGATGCGATGGAAGCACGGATGCAGCCATATCCCGGCTATCGCGCCTTCGACCGGTTGACCGAAGCGCTCTTCCTCGAATTATTTACGTTGGGACGGTGTGCGGCGGAAATTCTACCATTACCCGATTTAAGCGGCATTGCCGGCGTCAGTTTTCTCGATCCCTACCGCGTGCATTTCGGCAGCCACAACAAGCAATATTTCCAAATCGACGAAAATCATCTCATCCCCGTGATTCCCGAACGATTTTTCTATGCAGTATTGCAACACGACCCATCGCAACCGGGCGGCATCGAACCGCTCGCGACCTTGCCATTCGTGCTTGCTATTGAGAGTCAATTGGTGGAAGACATGGCGCTCACGAGTCACAACGTCGGAGCGCCGCGGTTACAGGTGAAAGTAACGCCGCCACAACGCGAACCGAGTGAATCGGCGGAAGAGTATGAGTCGCGGGTAGGGAGATATTTCGATGATACCGTGAGCGGATTTGCGAAACTCGATCCCGACGACAATCTCTTTACGTGGAATGATGTCGAAGTGACGGTGATCGGTGGAGATGGGATGCAGAAAAGCAATTGGCGGATCAATCGTCAGGAAGTGATCGAAGATGTCGTTACCGGATTGAAATTGTTTCCGTGGGTACTGGGACGCAGCCACGGTACGACGAAGAATTGGGTGCAGGCGCAATTCAATATGCTGATGCATATTGTCGGAACACTGCAATTGCGCGGCTTGCAACTCGCCGAACGACTGGCGAATACAGAGCTGGCGTTGCGCGGCAACCCAACCCGCGTCCGCTTCTCCTTTACCCCGCACACTGACCCGTTCGCATTGCAACATGAGCAGGCATTTTCCTTGAAAGTAGATACGCTGCTCAAATTGGTCGCGAATGGTTACCTCACCAAAGAACAAGCGCACCTGCAATTAGGCAATCGGCAATAGGGGATGGGCAATGGGGGAAAGGTGCAGGGTGAAAGGTTAAGTAGGGACAGACGCCCCTGTCTGTCCGTGAGTGGCAACTGACGTTGAGTAGGGGCTTGATTCATCAAGCCCGACAAATTACGGGATCGATAAATCGAACCCCTACAACCGGGCGCAAGCGTTTGCGCCCCTACAAATGGGCGTATTGCAATACGCCCCTACTCCACTTGCTTCACAATGGGTGCGGAGACATTTCCACCAATTCGTTGAAGAAGAACATCTTCGCGCAGACCCGGTGGAATGTCTTGAATAATGCGATCAAAGGCATCGGTATCGCCAATCCATGCCCGCACTTCATAATACATAGCGGGACTATAGCGCACGACACTGGTGTGGGTGAAATTGGTGGTATTCGCGCCAAACGTCGCCCAGAGATATTGCCACGGTTCGGCACCATCGTCGCGATAGAAAATGAGGTATCGTTCGACCGTAATGGGGTAGCCGGATAAGGAAGTATCGACCCGCGCCCAAGCAAGCAAAGCATCTTCCCCTTGCAAAGTCACAGTAAGATTGCCGGGGGTCGCCGGAACGATCCCGATAGTGAAATTCGCATCGGAAGTGTCGCCAATCGCGGGATTCTCCACCGACGTAATCCGTATCCGCGCACTATTGGTATAGGGACCGGTCACCGTCCATGGTTGAGAACTATCATTGGGGGTATTGGCAAACAACATCTCCCAAGCAATACTGGGATAACTTCGATTCAATTCGATATTAACGTTGCCATTGATAGTTGCTGAACTCCAACGAATCGTGTCAACAGAACCAATGGGAATTGAAAAAGTATTGTTTGGGTATGTGATAGAAATATGTCGAATAGCAAGTGAACAATCGTAAATTCCCAAACCGGAAGAGTTTTCTGCAGTATAGACGAAATTACCGGAGATTGTTACACCTCTATGATCACCAATAGAGGAAGTGCGGCCGTAGAACCCATCTTCTCGCGGATTTGTAGGATTGCTGATATTAATTATCCGTAAGCCGCTACTTTCATCGGCAACGTATGCGTAATCACCCAATATGGCCACGCCCCTTGCATATCCGAGCGTATTGTAGAATCCTACTTGATTTGGATACATAGGATTACTGATGTTAATAATCCGTAAACCGTCATTACCATTGGCAACATAGCAATAATTACCCGAAACGGCTACTCTTTCTGCACCAAACATGGAATTACTGGAACCGACTAATTGCGGATTTACCGGATCACTGATGTTGATAATCCCAAAACTGGAATAGCCAGCAATGTAGGCATAATTACCAACGACAGCCACGCTTCTACCATGATAATCGCGGAATCCTACCACTTGTGGATTGGCCGGATTGCTAACATCAATAATCCTAAGTCCTACACCTTCGACGGCAACATAAGCGTATATACCCGATACGGCCACGCCACTTACCCATGGCGTATTGACGAATCCTACTTGATATGGATACATAGGATTACTGATGTTAATTATCCGTAAACCATAATCTAAATCAGCGACATAGGCTAAGTTGCTCGATACAACAACATCAAAAGCATAGCCGAGGGTATCGTAGAATCCTACCTGTTGCGGGTTTGCCGGGTTGTTTATGTCGATAATGCGTAATCCTGAAGTTCCATCGGCAACATATGCGTAGTTTCCAGAAACAGCCACAGCGTCAGCATAACCCGGAGTATCGTAGTAACCCACTCTTCTGACATTGAGACTATCTTGTGCGAGAGCTGAGAGGGAAAGTAAGAGAATTGTGAGGATGGAAAGAAGTGTGCGCATAGTGGTCTCCCGTTAGGAGGTTCGTTAGGTCATGAGAAATTTGATAGTAAAAAATACACTCCCTTCTCCCCGCCATCAAGTCATTTTCCCCAAAAATGAAAAATATTTCTTTGGTAGTAGTGGGGGGGCTATGGGAGCAAGGGTACCGACAGGTCTCCAGACCTGTTTTTATTGATTCTTTTTTTTTATACAGGTCTGGAG
>JAOTSC010000071.1 GCA_030247525.1 bacterium
ATGCCGGGTATGGGTTAAGGCAGTTTCGAGCGCTTCGGAAACATCACTCATCGATCCGCTCCGATGTCTCACCGCTTAACTCCAGCAAGGAGTTGGTAATTTCATTCCAGCGGGTTTCGATCCGTCCGTCCCATTGTCCTTCGATGGTTTCGACAATGCAACCGCCACGGGCAATGCCATGACTCGGTTCGACACTGATTTTATTGGTTGCACTCAGGATTGACGTTAAATCGACCCCCGCCTGTTGCAACACTGTTACATCGTCGGGATGGAATCGAACGGTCATGCCGGAACGGTCGCCGATCTCTTTACAAATCTGTTTCGCAATTTCGGTAACGAGAATTGGCGAAAGAGTAAGCTCGGTGGCAACCGCTTTCTTTGCAATTTCCAAGGCAAGTTTAGTAATGGTTGGAGCCAATTCCTGATAGATCGTTTCCAGTTTGGTATCGATACTCTGGGCGTAGTCGTCTAACTGCTCGGCGATCTTAACGAGTTTTTCGTGGGCGGCGGCATCCGCGACTGCGCTTCCCTCGGCATAGCCTTTGGCGTAGGCAGCGTTGACGGCGTTATCCCGCTCTTCATTTCGCTCGCTGGCGAGTTTGCGCGCCAATTGAAATGGATCACCGCGTTCTGATGTGATAGGAGTCGAAGGGATGTGCTTAACTGGATTCGGTTTTACCCAAATCGGTTCTTCCATCGAAACATCGTCGTTATTGTAGGAGTGCCGCCGTGATTTCACAGTGGTTGCTTCCAACGGATCGGTTTGTTTCGGTGGTCTCATGGTTAAACCAGTTGATCCTCAGTAGTACCGCCGGTAACAACGATTTGTCCTTCTTCTTCCAATCGGCGGACAATATCGATGATGCGTTGCTGCACTTCTTCCACTTCCCGCAATCGCACCGGTCCCATATAACTCAATTCTTCTTCAATCATTTCGGCAGCGCGTTTCGACATATTGGAAAGAATCCGGTGTTTCAATTCGTTGCTACACGCTTTGAGCGACATTGCCAGTTCTTTATTGTCGACTTCCTTGAGAACTTTTTGCAGCGAACGGTCGTCGAGATTGATTAAATCTTCGAATACGAACATCAAGTTTTTAATCTCAGTTGCAAGTTGAGGATTTTCACGAGCGATACCAGCCAAAATCGATTTCTCGTGGCGGGTACCCATCAAGTTGAGGATTTCCGAAGCCGATTTTACCCCGCCTAATTTCGAAGCACTCTGTGAGAAGTCGATTCGTGATTCCAATACTCGCTCGACCGAGGCAAGTACTTCCGGTGAAACCCGTTCCATCTGTGCTAACCGGTATAAAACCTCGACCTGCAGTGAAGGGGGAAAGTCCGCCATCACATTCGCCGCTTGGATTGGATTCAATTGGGTCATTACCAATGCAATGGTTTGCGGGTGCTCTTTTTGCAAGAACGCGAGCAACTGGTTGCTGTCAACGTTTTGCAAAATGTTAAAACCTTTTACTTGCAGGGAGAGCTGAACCTTGCGGATAATCTCAATCGCGCGTTGCTCTCCTAAAGCGTTTTCCAACACCTCTTGCGCATACGCCAGTCCACCAGATGCGATGTACTCTTGGGCAAGCACCATCTGATGGAACTCTTCCGTCACCGATTGTATGACATGCGAGGGAATGTTGTCGAGCCGGGCGATTTCAGTAGTAAGCATCTCGATTTCTGCATCGGTTAAATATTTATACACACCCGATGCCGCCTTCATACCTAAGGCGACTAAGAAAATCGCTGCTTTTGATTTCCCGCTCAGATTTGCTGCATTGACTTTCGACGCAGACTGCACGCCGTACTCCTTACTACTCAATCAGCCATGATTTAAGTAATCTTGCTGCACTCTCTGGTTTCTTCATCGCAAATTCTTCTAATTGATCCTGCATCTGTTTCATAACTGCGACTTCTTCCGACACCTCAGAATCAAAATCAGGGAGCATTTTTCTTGCTTCTTCGGTGCGACGTCCGAAACCGTCAGTGCCGGACATTAAAGCGCCTGCACTTGCCGGCATCGCACCACTGCCTAATTGATCCGGTGGACGAGGCGATAACTCGACCAGTGTTCGCTCTAAAGCCGTTTGGGTCGATTTTGCCGTCCGTTTCAAGAAGCCGCGAATCATAAACAGGATAATCAAAGCGCCGAGTATCAATACGCCGCGCTCGATCACCATCCGCCAGAATTCCATTCGCTCGGTTTGCTTAAACTCTTCTTTTTGCTCTTCGATTTGGGTGACATCGAAGGCGACATTCGAGATCTCCAATAAATCGCCTCGAGTGGAATCGAAACCGACCGCGCCGCGAATCGCTTTCGCAATCTGAGTCATTTCGATGTCATTACGCGGTTGATACTCTGATTTTACATCATCGCCTTCGCCGGTCTTTTTGTAGACGCCATCGATTAATACTGATAACGAAAGGCGCTTTATTCCACCGGTGCTGTTTACAATTTTCTGAACTGTGCGGCTGACTTCGTAATTCGTAACGGTATTTTCATTATTGGTGTTACCACTGGGACCGCCACTGCTCGTGGCTTCGGTACGTTCTTCGCTGCGAACAGCCGGATTGGTGTTGTCGTATAGTTCGCGCTGTTCCTCAATCCGTTTGAAATCGAGTTCCGCTGTTGCCCGGACAATCGCTTTGTTTTGTCCCAATAACCGGTCGAGCATTGATTGAAGATTAGCTATGACCGATTGTTCGACTTGCTGCTGCATCTGTAACTGTGTCGCGGAAAGGGCGGCGACCGGGTCGCGATCCATCAGATTGGAAAGAACATTCCCTTTGTTGTCGACAATCGTTACTTTTTCGGTCGATAGTCCTTCGACTGCTCCAGCAACTAAAAAACTAAGTCCTTGGATTTGTCCCTGTGTGAGTTGATGGTTTGATTTTAACTTCAAAACGACCGAGGCTGTTATCGGCTTTTCCTTTTCTTTGAACAACGATTCTTCGGGCATCACTAAGTGTACTCTTGCCGCTTCCACTTCATCCATCGAGATTATCGTTCGCGCCAATTCCCCTTCGAGTGCACGCCGGTAATTCAACTTCTGCATGAAGTCGCTCATACCGAAATTAACTTTATCGAACAGCTCATAACCGACCCCTTTTTGTTCGGGGAGTCCAAGACTGGCAAGCTTTAGGCGAGTATCGTAAAGATTTTCGCGCGGGATTTTGATGGTACTGCCACCCATCTCGAATTTGTAGGGGATGTTCGACTCTTGCAGATAGTTGATGACTTTCCCGCCATCCTGTTCGTTGAGTCCACTAAACAACACTGCATAGTCAGGTTTGGATGACCACCACATTAACAAGGAGATCGCAATCACACTACCAACGATCAGCATGCCAAATGTAATGCGCTGACCGTTTGTTAGCCGGCCCCAGGTCTGACGTGACTGCAGAACAAGTTCTCGGCCGCTTAAATTCATAGTACTGACTCACAACAAAAAACTGGGAATGAAAATCCGTCGTTGACTAACGACGACGATAAGGGAAGATGATTATACCTGCATCCGCATTACTTCGCGATAAGCTTCAACTAATTTGTTTCGGATTTCCATCATCAGAAGGAAACTTGTACTCGCTTTTTCGACAGCCACCATCACTTGATGGACATCCTCGACTTCACCGGTCAGCATTCGTTCGGTGCCTATTTTTGCTTGTTGCTGCAGACTGCTGACTTCCTTGAGCATCCCTTCCAGAGTATTCCCAAAGGAAACCCGTTCACTGCCAGATTGCGACTGGGAAGGATCGATATGCTTCGAGAACGGAATGTTCGGTAGCTCGGATTGGATCTCACCCGGTTCGCGTTTGGGAAGACCTTCCATATGCGGCCGTAGTGACTGGTCGGTCATGGAATGTAGGTTTCCAGCGAAACGTCCAATTTTTTCGGCGGACATTAGAAATCCTCTTATTCAATCAAAACAATCAGACCAAAAGTTTTTATGCGTACAAATCGATGAAACGTCCTAACGGCGAACCCCCATCGGATTGACCATTGCTGCCATACGCACTTGCCGATGGTAAAACCCCGCGTTGCCGCCACTTTTCTTCTAAGTCTGCTTGTGCGCGTGCCAATTGTAAGTGTTGCGTTGAACGGGTTTCACTGACATACTCTTCTTGAGAGTGTACGGTTCGTTGCCGTAGTTGTTCAAATGCCTCGACTCGCTGATCCCGGGAGCTATTCTTGGAGTATGGTGCTGGATCGGTTGAAGGCTTTGGTACTATCGGTTGTTGTGTGAACCGGGTAGCCGGTAACGCCATAATTAAATCTCCAGCGCCTTACGGAACATCCCTTTTGCCGATTGGATTACGGCGGCATTCGCTTCATAGGCGCGCGCTGCGGCAATTAAATCGGTCATCTCCTGAATCGGATTAATCTTCGGATACGCAACATAACCCCGCGCATCGGCGTCGGGATGACCGGGATCGTAAACCAGCTCCGGCTCGGTGTTGTCACGTACTTCGTTGGTCTTTACCCCCGACAGGTTGTGGTAACTGTTTAACGCGCTATTGATCGAAAGGTGGTCAAGATCCGAGTAGTCGATGTCAAGCTTAGTCGGCACTCCGGGCGAAACTGTTTCAAACGGGGTCTTATCTTCGCCAAAAATTACAATTCGGCGTTGGAACGGTCCCCCTTCTTCGGTTCGGGTGGTCTCGCTGTTCGCCAGATTCTGGGCGACGGCGTCGAGTCTGCGACGTTGAGCTAATAACCCGCTGGCACTAATGTCCATCGATGAAAAGATGCCCCGGATTGCCATCGTTTGTCCCCCTTACGAAGCGCCACCACCTCGGATTGCATTTCGTAAACCATCAAAGTAGAGTCGAATCAATCGAGCGGAAGTCTGGTAATGCAGGTTGTTGGTTGCCAAGTCCGCCATTTCTTGGTCTAAGGAAACATTATTCACACCGTTAATCGGGGGTGTCTCCTGATCGGTAAAAATCGTTCCTTCCAATTTGTCGAAAAGACCGTTCGTGAAGGGAAGGTGTCCTTCCGACGTCACTTTCAATGCGGCATTTTTTGAATCGAGAACCGATTTTAACTCTTCTTCGAATCGGACATAACGTCGCTGGTACCCCGGTGTTTCGATATTGGCAAGATTGTGAGCGATGGAACGCTGGCGACGTGAGAATGCATCCAATCCCTTCGCTAACGTCGGGATCGGAGTCTTGTCGAAGATCATATCTTTCAGAGACATAAGAGTTTCCGTCGATTCCACCGCTCAGAAATTGAGCAACAAACATGCCGCTCGCAGAATTCTATTAAGTTCTGTATTATCAATGTGTGAAGATGTTTATCCACCAGAGATACTGGTAACTTTTTCCTACTGGGAAATGTCGTTCTTTCGTTTTCATATCGCATTATTTTTGTGTATTTGTGTTGTTGAAGCAAAGATTAAGCTGTATCGAGCATAATTCTTTATTTAAAGTGTTACTTGAGATTTTATCTTGAGAAATAAAAAAGGGCGATTGATAGGAATCGCCCCATTCAAACCGCAAATTACGCGTTACTCGTCGTTGTCTCCCCCAGACTCACCAATGAATGTTCCTTCGGCACGATACTCGTTGATCTTGTTGCGAAGCGTACGAATCGAAATGTCAAGGATTTCGGCGGTACGGGTACGGTTAAACCCTTGAGCGCTCAACGTCGCAAGAAGATGTTGTTTTTCGAGTTCATGCATCGAAAGACCAACCGTTCCTGAGAGCGATCCCCCCTTCGTCTGCACATTTGTTCCGATCAAGTGGAGAAAGTGATGTTTTTCCAACCGATTGCAATTCGCCAATACCACTGCTCTTTCGATTGCATTTTCCAACTCACGGACATTGCCGGGCCAATTATATCCACGCAACACCACCATTGCATCTTCGCTCAATCCGGTTATTTCCTTTTTGCACTCTTTTGCGAAGCGGTCAACAAAGAACTTCACCAATTCCAAAATATCTTCTTTCCGATCCCGCAACGGGGGCAATTGAATGGGAATAACGTTTAACCGGAAATACAAATCCTGCCGGAATCGCCCTTTCGCAACTTCTTCCTGCAGATTGCGATTGGAAGTCGCTATCACTCTCACATTGGTTTTTTTTATCTCGCCAGAACCGACGCGAAAATACTCCCGCTCCTGAATCACCCGCAACAATTTTGGCTGCAATGATAACGGCATTTCCGACACTTCATCCAGAAGAATGGTGCCGTTTTCCGCCATTTCAAACTTTCCCTTGTAATCCCGAATTGCACCGGTAAAGGAGCCGCGAACATGGCCGAACAATTCTGATTCGATGAGCCCTTCCGGCAATGCCGCACAATTAACCGAGACAAATGAACCTTCGGTACGGGTTGAGCGTTGGTGGATTGCACGCGCGACAACCTCTTTACCGGTTCCGGATTCGCCGAGAATTAACACATTGGATTGGGTTGGGGCAACTTGGTTGATAAGACTTAGTACGTCCCGCATTACAGCGCTGCCGCCGATGATACCGGCAGGAGGTTGGTGTTCCTGCAGTGCTTGTTTCAACCGGATGTTTTCTTCGATTAACTTGGAGTGTTCCAGCGCGCGGGCGAGTAACAAACCAAACTCTTTCAACTTGAACGGTTTCGTCAGATAGTAGTAAGCGCCTTCGTACATCGCCTCTACGGCGGACTCGATGGTGCCGTAAGCAGTCATCATCAGAACAGGTAAATTCGGATTCTTCGGACGAAGTTTCTTTAGTAGTTCCAAACCGGTCATGCCGCCGAGCTTGACATCGGTGACAACCGCGTCAACTTCAGTGGTATCCAATCCATCGAGGGCATCTTCAGCACTGGTGAATAGTACAACGCTGGCGCCGTTGCGAGTCAGGTACGTCTCGAGCATTTCCAGATTCAATCGCTCGTCATCTACCACGGCGATTCGTCGTCCCTCAAACTGACTCATACGATTGGTAACTCCATCGTAAACTGACTGCCAACTCCGATTTCGGAGGAGACAGATATTGTGCCGTGATGTAACCGGACGATCTTACTTACAACAGCCAATCCTAACCCGGTACCGGTTGAACGGGTTGTAAAAAATGGGTTGAAGATTCGTTCTTGATTTTCGGGTGCAATGCCAACTCCGGTATCGCTTACTGTGACTATTACCCGGTTTTTCATCAAGTCCCACCGCAAACCAAACAACAATAAACCACCTTTCGACATCGCCTGTTTTGCATTCTTGGCAAGATTAAGCAGCGCTTCCCGCATTAACTCCTTGTCGAGTTTTACCGGGATGTTTTCGACCGGTAAATCGAGATCGATGGCAATTTTCGACTGCTTATCTTGTAGGTCGTTAGCAACCCAATCGGCGACATCGTTTAAGAGTTGTTGCAAGTCCACTCGCTCAAACGTCGGTTCGCCGGTGCGAGTGTAATTTAATAGCGTGGTAGCGATCCGGTTTAACGAATCAACCCCCTCATTGATTTTTTTGATTAACCGGTAACGGTCATCGGTTTCCGGAGTCTCTTCCAGCAGGATTTGGGCAAATCCTCCGATCCCAAACAAAGGATTCCGTAATTCGTGGGCAACATGGGCAGCCATTTCACCCAAGGCAACCAATGTTTTCTGTTCGTCGATTCGCTGTTCGAGCATCTGGATGGCAGTTAAATCTTCCAGCGAAACGACCATACCCATTCGTTCACCTGCTCGATTGTATAGCCAAGATACGACTTGCCGGATGCGAACACTGCCTTGGGGACGCTCGATGATGCGCTCGGTTGGAACTCCGATACGGGCCGGTTCGGTTAAATCGTTGGCAGGTATCGTTGGCTCCTGCGTATCGAAGAAAATTGTGCTGGAAGGCAATTCTTCCGGAGCAAGATTGAGAATTTCGCGAGCGGAACGATTCAATCGGGTAATCTGACCCAGTAAATCGATAACAACTAGTCCTACTGGAATTGACTCCAATATACTATCGAGATAGGCTTGAAACTCCCAGAGATTATTATAACCGGAATAGATCTCCCGATCCTTCCGTGCCAATTCTTGTGACAGCTCAGCGACTCGTTGCTCAAGCTCGGCATACGCAGAGCGCAATCCAGTTGATTGTTCGGAAAATTCCCGGAACAATTCAACCAGCCGCTCAATCGACATCTCTTCGGCGTTCGGTATCGGAATGGGATGTAAGTTCTGATTCATAACCAGTCGCTTGTTCTTTGGGAAAAGTATACGATGCTCGAATGCCTAAGACAATGCAAAATCGTTAGTTGACAAAAGAATGTTTATTTTATCGTCAAATCTTCGTTTTGACGATTGTACGTTGTATCCGGTGAAAAAGCTGTTGTAACTCAGCGAGAATATCGGGTGTCATTGAGGAGAATGCTTTATGTGCTCCGAGTAAGCAACACCCTTGTTGAGGCAATTCGGAAAACCGGTGGCGGACGTACTCCCGCAGTAACCTTTTGATCCGGTTACGGACAACCGCGTTGCCACATCGCTTGGAGACGGCAAAACCAACTTGAAAACAACGTTCATCAGGTAGATAGTGTAAACTTAGGTGTGTAGAAAATTTTCGGTGTCCGGTTTTTCGGACTTGTGAGATAATTTTATCGCCATGCAACCGCCGTGAACGGGGGAATGAAAAGTTGTGTACGGTTTCGATTGGAAGGGTGGTTAACATGGTTCTGCAAGATAGGCAAGAAAAACCCCGCCGTTAGCGAGCGGGGTATCAAAAAAAAAGTATGATACGACTACCCGGGTATTGAATCGCTGACGGTGAGCGAGTATCTGCCCCGAGCACGACGCCGGGCGAGAACTTTGCGGCCGTTTTTGGTCGCCATGCGGGAACGAAAGCCGTGCTTGTTCCGGCGTTTGCGGTTATGGGGTTGAAAAGTACGCTTCATTTGTAATGTCCATCCATCATGATTACTTGCAAACGCTTAGTATATGTGTTTGCAACGGGAAATGCAAATCTACGCTCTCCGAGAGACACGGAATTACTTGATTTACGAGAACAACCAGAAAGTACAGTCCAACCGACCATTTCTCAAGCAACTGTCATTCTATCATTGAGAAGAGTGAGAAGATATCCCGACGTAACAGGTAGATTTTCCTTCACTTTTGCTATTGACACGCAGTATCGAAGCCGCTTGACAGCACTGTTTCCACCCGCTACTTTGCTTAAAAGATACTCAGGGGAGAAGTAACATGAAGTGTCCGGTTTGCGATGTAGACCTGTCGATGGCCGAACGAAGCGGAATCGAAATCGATTTCTGTCCCAAATGCCGTGGGATATGGTTGGATCGCGGTGAGTTGGATAAAATCATTGAGAAATCGATGGTTCCGGCAAAGCCGTCGAGCAATCAACCGAGCGGTTATGATCGACCGCGTTATGATGATGACGATGATCGTTACAAACACGACTCGCATCACGGCGATAAACACTATCGGAAACGCAAAGGCTTCTTGGGCGAGTTGTTCGATTTTTGACACAAATAGCTTGAACAGTGGTAGTTAAAAATTAACTTGTGAACCAATGACCAATGACCAGAAAATTCGCGAGAAAAAGTGGGTTGCGTTGACTTCGATTGTCGGCGCATTGGTCATTACTGGTTTAAAACTTGGCGTTGGTCTCTGGACGAACAGTTTGGGGATTCTTTCTGAAGCGGCACACTCTGGGCTCGATTTGCTTGCAGCGGCGATGACCTACTTTGCTGTCAGTTACTCCGACCGTCCCGCCGACCGTGAGCATCAATTTGGTCATGGGAAGATTGAAAACGTTTCGGCGTTGTTTGAGACACTGCTGCTGGTTGTTACATGTTTTTGGATTATCTGGGAAGCATTTAAGCGATTGACAACGACACACGTAGTTCACGTCGACGCAAACATTTGGGGTTTTGGCGTAATCGTGATTTCGATCATTGTCGATATCACCCGTTCACGAGCGTTGAAAAAGGTTGCAAAGAAGTACAATAGTCAGGCATTAGAAGCGGACGCATTGCATTTCTCAAGTGATATCTGGAGTTCATTGGTTGTTCTCTTAGGTTTAGTTTGTGTCTCGTTCGGATACCCTTGGGTTGATACAATCGCTGCATTGCTTGTTGCAGCTCTGGTCTTGGTTGTGAGCTACCGATTGGGTAAAAAAACAATCGATACACTGTTAGATACAAGTTTACCTCAGGCTGAATTGGATTGGCTTCATAACTATCTGACCAAGCTTACAGCGCCAGTCAATGGATACCACGGACTACGCACCCGGATGAGTGGGTCGATCCGGTACATCGAATTGCATTTGGAAGTAGAACCAGCATTAACAGTGGAAACCGCCCATGCCATCGCGGAATCGGTCATGAAGGACATCGAAACTAAGTTTACCGGCGCGAGTGTAATTGTCCACTTAGACCCTTATAACGATGAAGCGGTCGATCGCTTACAACTTGACTCCTAACGACAATATTTCATTTTTCCCTCCCGCATTTCCTATCTTAGTAGCAAACGATTAGTTGTTTAGCATCATTTTCTGAGGATGACTTGAAGAATCCGTACCGGTGGCAAGCGGGGGATACGGCATCGAATGCCGAATGGGACGAGCTGGTCGAACAAGCCAATGATGGAACAATGTTTCAGATGAAACGATTTCTGGAATATCATCCTAACGGGAAGTTCATCGACGGTTCGCTTGCCTTATACAAAAAAGGAAATCTTTGGGGGGTGTTTCCGGCAGCAGTGCGGGAGCGACCGGGAACCGCGGGCGAAAGCCAGCAGTGGTTGATATCGCACCCCGGCGCCAGTTATGGCGGGATAATCACGCGGAAAATTCCAGCATTTGACGAAGCGATGGCAATTGGAGCGCTGTTGCTGGAAACCGCGAAAACGAACGGGTATAGCGGGATCGAGATTACCCCACCTCCATTACCATATCATAATATACCCTCCGATGTCTGGAACTTTGCTTTTTTGCAGTTAGGATTTCAATACCGGAAACGGGATTACACCCAAGTCGTACCACTTTGGACGGGCGATCCGTTAGCGGCATACGACAACAAGTCGTGCGGCGCATTGCGTCATGCCGAAAAAGAGGGCGTTCGTATCGAGACGGTAGATTTATCCGAAGCGAATTGGGATATCTTCCATCCGATGTTGGTCGAGAATCGCAAGAAGCACAATGTAACGCCAGCGCATACGCGCACCGATCTGACAGTACTTACGAAACTGATGCCGGAGCGGTTACGGCTCTACTTTGCGTATGATAAGGCGAATGTCGTCGTTGCCGCGACTTTGATCTTTATTGCGAATGCCACTATTCATTTGACGTTCTATATCGCTCATGACCGAGACCGTAGCGACTTGAAAGCGGTTGTACCGCTCAATCATTATTCGATTGTGCAGGCGCAACGCGAAGGGGCGCATTGGCTCGATTTTGGGATTTCCACGGTGAATGGGGTGCCGGGCGACGGATTGATTCGGTTCAAGGAGAACTTCGGAGCGCTGGGCGCTTGGCGGGACGTTTACTTTTTCGAGTTGTAGGAGTAGCGCTGTGTATCCTTATCCACGATTTTTATTGAAGTCGAAATTACATCGTGCTCGGATTACGGAAGCGAATCTTGACTATGTCGGTTCGATTACTATCGACGCCGATTTGTGCGATGCCGCCAATTTGTGGCAGAACGAAAAAGTATTGGTATCGGCAGTGACCAGCGGCGCCCGGTTAGAGACCTATGTAATGGTTGGCAAACGCGGCAGCGGCGAAATCTGCTTGAACGGTTCGGCGGCGCACCTCATCCGACCCGGCGAAGAAGTCATCATCATGGCGTTTGCAATGTCCAGCGAACCGATTCCCGCCCATGTTGTTTTTGTAGGACCCGATAACACAATCATAGAGACCAAACTCACTGAAACGCCTGACTGACGCGCAACGCGCAAACTTCTATCTCTTCCTTACCACGGCACTTTGGGGGCTGACGTTTCCGGTTATCAAGACCGCGCTCACCGTTGCGCCGGCAGGTTTATTCGTGGCGATGCGAATGACAATCGCCGCGATTCTGCTTGCAGTTTGGATGATACTCGCGAAAACTCCCTTTCGTTACCCGTTCGATAAACATGGATGGGGATTGATTCTGTCCTTTGCTGCCGGTTTTCTGCTCCAAACCTACGGTCTCCAGTTTACCTCGGCAGCGCGCTCCGGTTTCATTACCTCGCTCTATGTAATCGTTGTCCCATTTGTTGTTCTAAAAATCGCCCACGAAAAACCGCGTTTCTCTACGGTTTTTGCAATCCCATTAGCACTGGCGGGAACAGCGCTCCTGATGAATCCCTTTGCTGAAGCGGGATGGAACCTCGGCGATCTCTTGACGCTCGCATGTGCGTTGGCATTCGGATTTCAAATCGTTTGGACGAGCCGGCTTGGCCGTAACGTCCATCCCGTTACGATGATGTTTTGGCCGGCGCTCTTCACCGGTCTCATTAATTTTCTGTTGTTGCCGATTCAATGGGAGCGTTTGCAAGCGACGCAGTTTATCGCGCCGTTTTGGTGGGGATTGGCATATTCGGTACTGGGCGGTTCGATTGTCGCGATTTATATAATGAATCGCTTCCAACCGAAAACCGACGCCGTCACTGCTTCGGTGATTTACACCATTGAGCCGGTGTTCGCGGCAATCTTCGCGGTGATTTGGTTTGGCGAAACACTTACGACGACCGAACTAATTGGCGGCGGGATCATCCTATTTGCGAATCTACTTGCTCAAGTACCATGGAGTATGATTCGCAAGCAAATGAAAATGATATCTACTTGATTAGAACGATTTTCTGTTCGGTCATTTTTCCATTCGCTTCCATACGAAGAAAATAGCTTCCGGAACTAAATCCATTTCCGCTCACACTCACCTGATGTGATCCTGCCGGATAAACCTGATTCGTAAGAGCTCTCACCTGATTCCCAACTGAGTTGAAGAGCTTTAACTCGACATTCGCTGTTACAGGTAACTGAAAGTGAACGACTGTCGATGAGTTGAATGGATTGGGGTTAGTTCTCAAAGCGAATCGATTGGTAATTTCGCTGCGGTATTCACCTGCACTAAGAGTTACACCGCTGTAAACATAGGCAGCTCCCTGCTGCGAGTTGATATTGTAATCACCAACTATAAAATCGCCTCTTCCATCCCCATTCACATCACCAATTCCGTCGCAAAACGATCCGAAGGTTCCTCCGGCAATGGGGGCGTTCAATGTCCAAAGCAAATTGCCGGATTCGCCATCGAACAAGTACACAGCGCTTGCAGTTCCACAAAGGAAATCAGGCAGGGTGTCATTTGTGACCAAGCCGGCACATGCGACACCGCGAACCGGAAACGGATTCGGATTTTGAGTATAGATATTGTAGATAACGACGCCGGTAACTGGATTAATAACATAAGCAACGCCTCGCACCCCCCACTGCGGTAACGAGTCGCCGCTCGCGCTGACGATGAAATCGGTGAAACCGTCGCCATCGACATCCCCGGTTAAATCGACGGTTACACCGAATCCACCATTGCTGTAGGGTATCGGTGATGCAATCGTGCGGATAAGTGCTCCAGTCGCGCCATTAAAAGTATATATCCTTCCAGCTCGAGCGCGCCCGTTTACGGTTTCTTGTGATGCTGTGACAAAAACATCACTTCTGCCGTCTCCGGTAATGTCGCCAAGTTCACCGACTAAATGACCAAACCATCCACTGGTTTCTGGATTGGGTGACTGGAGGGTATGAAGCAAAGTGCCGTTTGCCCCATTAAACAGATAGGCATGACCTGCTTGTACCACTCGATTCACCGTCTCTTTTCTAGCACCGATAATCACATCGCAAACTGTATCGCCGTTGCATTCTCCTGCACTGCTAACCGAGTGTCCGAACCATCCGTCGATTTGAGGAGCAGGGGATTGTAAAGTATGGAGTACTGTACCGTCGGCTGGATTCATTATATATGCACGCCCGGAAAAGTTCAGATTGTTGACTCGGCTGCCATAAGCTCCGACAACAATTTCGGGAATCGTATCGCTATTCATATCCGGTAACGCGCTAAACGCTTGGCCAAATTTGCTGCCACTTTGCAGCACCGGTTCGTGTAAGTCAACTAACAAATCGCCATTTGAACCATCCATGACATAGCAGCGTCCGGCGGCATCGGTTTGGATGACCGTTTCGCTCTGAGCACCGATTGCAAGATCTGGAATACCATCTCGGTTCACGTCAGGAATCCCCTTAACGCCGAAACCAAATAAACCACCATTGATTGAGTAGGGAGATTGAATCGAGTAAAGCAAAGTTTGCGCGTGGGTTGGGAGTAAAGAAGCGCTAATTAGTGTTAACAAACTGGCAAGAGAAGCAATACTTCGTGCAGAAAACATGATACTACCTCCGCAAATTCTACATCACAAAATTGGAACCGGGATAAGCGTACTACTGGGTAAATGCCACATGAATCCATCTACTATTTCGTTGGTAAGTCGTTGAACGACTTTGCAGTAAAGTTGTACTTGATTGGAATATTGGGAAAGTAAAAGTTCAGGACTATTGACTTTGTCACTTTTATAATCGACGACTAACCACCGGTCGGAAGTTTTCACCAGTAAATCGATTGTCCCCACTAGCAGGCACTGTCCATCGGCGGTCTGCGAGAGTATCGGATACTCCCGTTCAAACATAGTTGCCGTTGAAAATGACTGGGCAAATTCGGAATGAAGAAACCGTTCCGTATACTCGATTGCCTTCGTTAAGAAATCCTGTTTCCCATCTTCAGGTAGAGAAAATTCCGGCAGCAATTTGCTCGCAATTGCCGTTACCGTATCGGTATCGGCGTCGAAGGGAACAACCGCGAGAATTTTGTGCAAGTAACTGCCGAACGATTGCCCGGTCTCGCGACTCTCACCCGAGACATCCGCATTTTTTTCATATGCATCGCTTGGAATTGGTTCATGGAAAGAGCTAATCGCCCGAATCTCAATCGTGGAGTATGGCTCCGGTGGTAGGATAGACGCATCCGGCAGCGCTGCCTCGATGGGGGGAGTGGGTTGTGTTATACAATCGGTCACGGCAAGCAGTTGTACTTCATCGGGAGATAATGTTTGTGCCGCTTCGCGGATCGATGTCCGATAACTGAAATCGCGTGGAGTTTTCCGGGACTTCTCTAAAGTGGGAAGGATGAGGCGACGTTTTGCGCGCGTACAGGCGACATATAGCAATCGTCTTTGCTCGGCGGCTTCCTTTGCCAATTGCTCCGCGGCGGCTTCCGCAAATCCGTTGGTGCGAAACCATTTTTGAAAACCGAGTTCGACCTCGCCGTTGTTGTTCGTGTGCACCATGCCAGTGGCATTATTGCGGCGCGATTCACCCCAATTGCCTGCCCCGTGAACAATCACCCACTCGAATTCCAACCCTTTTGCGCCATGTACCGTCAGTAATCGTACTGCTGGTTCCTCGGGAAAAATAAATTGCGCCTCGCGAGACGGTTCCGAACGTCCGGCACGAAGCCACTCGGCAAATTCGCTCACGGTTGTCACCGCAGGCATTCGCCTTGCCGCCGTTAAAATCCCTTCGAGTTTTCCCCGCACTGCCGCGCCGCCGCCATCATACCATGTGCGTTCGATGAGATGCGCCTGGCGATACAACTTCTGCACAATCGCTGCGAGTGGTAGCGTCGATGCTTCGCAATGAAGTTGCCATAAACCATGCAGCGCGTTTGCTAAGGTGGGGGATACGCCGGCTGGAGCGGGCATCAGATGCAGCGTCGCACTCTCCGAAGCCGCTTGCAACGCTTGTTGCCAATCCCAAAGATCACGGTCGGAAATCGCGAACAAGCTTCCGCGCAGCGCGCCTAACAACCCGATCCCATCGTAGGGATTCGCAATTACCGCCAACGCATTGGCGATGTCGGCGATGATATCAGTTGTAAAAAATCCGCGCGGCGTTTCGTTCAAATAAGGAGTGTGATGCTGCCGTAACGCTGATTCGTAAAACGTCGCTTTCGAGCTATTTGTCAACAGAATTGCGATTTCGTTCCAGGCGATTTCACCATCGGCTGTTCGTGGTAACTCACCCCGCTCGCGGCATTGCGCAAGGTATCCGGCAACCGCGGCTGCTGAGTCAGCATCCATATCCTCCATTTTTGCCCGCGAAGGATATTCGCCATCGATAATGACAAGGGATGGGGGATTACTCGCCGTTACGACCGCTTCCATCGCTACGTATTCGTCCGGGAAAAGCTCGCGAAATAGCTCGTTGACAAATTGGACGATTCCCGGAGTCGAGCGAAAATTTGCCGTTAGGTATTGTACCGCTTCAGGATTTGCCGCGAGTAGTAAACCACGTAAACGTTCGGCGAATTGCGTAACATCGGCGTTACGGAATAGATAAATCGATTGCTTCACATCGCCGACGGCAAAGAGGGAAGCGTGTTCACTTGTTGCGCGAGTTAACATCCGCTCGATGAAAATCGTTTGGCGGGGATCGGTGTCCTGCGCTTCGTCGAGGTGAAGAAACTCGCCGATGCTGTTTCCCGGATGTTGCGGTTCCGACAGAAATGCAATAGCACCTTCGATGAAATCGTCGAATCGTGCCTCGCCATTTTTGCGCAACAATTCTTGGTGAATGGTTCGCAGCTCTTGCAGCGGCTCATACCACTGTGAGACGAGACGATTTGCATAGGCGGTATGTAGTTGCTGGAGGGCGAGGAACAATTCCGTTGCGTTATTGCGCGCTTCGTCGATCCTACCCGACCAGTTCTTTGCCGCACCTTTCGTTTTCGTGGAAATAATAGAATCGCCTTTGGTTTGGATCACCGGGAGGAGGCGATTGTGCAAGTCGAAAAATGATTCCCACTCCGACGAAAAGGTTTCGGTTTTTGCAAGCTCGGTTATCAAATTTGACAGCAAGAGAAATAATTTGTCCTGCGCATCGCAGCAGTGCTGGATAGTTTGCTTGACTTCTGCGAATGCTTTTGTCAAAGCCGCTTGCCCCGAAGGGATGCTATCATCGTTTCCCGGTATCGGGATGAGAAAATCGGGACGCTCAATCGTTTGACGGGCAAGCTCGAAAATTTTCTGGCGGGTGAAAGCTTCCAGTTCGATAG
>JAOTSC010000072.1 GCA_030247525.1 bacterium
TGTTTTCAGTAAAGAAGAACGGTTTCGGAATGGGTGTAGATGTAGCAGGATTTTGCGAGCGATGGGAAGCAGAGAGAGCATCCGTAGCGATTGAGTAGACCGGTACACCGCACAACAGTGCGAAGAGTAACCGTATAGCAAACATCCGCATCGCAACCTCCCGGAATCTTTGAAGTAATTGCAATGTACTAACAGTGGTTTTTTAGTCAAAGGGTTTTCCCATTGAAAGTAAACTCACGAAGAAAAGGGCGGCGACCAACCACCCCTACGATATGGGTTTGGAAACCCGTAGCCACCATTTCAAACACCCAACGGGTTTGGAAACCCGTAACCACTCCAACAAATAACAATTGAAAAGGGGCGTATTGCTACGCCCCTTGTAAGTTGCGCAGACAAGAATGTCTACGCTACGGTCCATTACTTCGCTTGCACGCCACCGCGCTTCGAGAAGAGAACTGCGCCAGTTAAAATTGCCAGCGAAAGTGCCACAATCAACCACTTCATCGGATTGTCGAACATCGTCACGGTTGCTGGTGCAATCAAAATCGCGACGAGATTCATTACTTTAATCATCGGATTCAATGCCGGTCCCGCCGTATCCTTGAGGGGATCGCCGACGGTATCGCCGATGATACCAGCTTTGTGCGCGTCAGTACCTTTACCGCCCAAGAAACCGTCTTCAATCTTCTTCTTGGCATTGTCCCACGCACCGCCGGTATTCGACATAAATACCGCCATTAATTGACCGACCAGAATCGCACCAGCCAAGAAGCCGCCTAACGCATACGCGCCGAGCCAGAAGCCTACCAGAATCGGAGCGAACACTGCAAGCAAGCCCGGTCCGAGTAATTCTTTCTGTGCCGCCGCAGTGGAAATCTGAACGCACTTTGCATAATCCGGTTTACCATATTCACCAACTCCGGTGTATTCCCAGATCCCGGGAATTTCCTTGAACTGGCGGCGAACTTCTTCGACCAATTGCACTGCCGCACGGGATACCGCACGAATCGCAAAACTCGAGAAGAGGAACGGAACTGCACCGCCGATTAGTAATCCAATGAATACATCGGGCAAGTTCACTTGAATGTTCTTCACCAGAATCGATGCGTCCTTCACCGCGACGGTATCGATAAAGGAGCGATACAATGCCACTGCCGCAATAACAGCGGTTGCAATCGCAAAGCCCTTCGTCAATGCCTTCGTCGTGTTACCAACCATATCGAGTCGGGCGACGACATTGTGCGCTGCTTTATTCTCGGTGCCGTCTTTGTTCTTCAATGCGCCGGACATTTCGAAAATACCATTCGCATTATCCGAAATCGGCCCGTAGGTATCCATTGCAAGAACATAGCCAGTCGTAGCAAGCAAACCGAGACCGGCAAGCGCAATCGCATAGGACGCAAACGCCGGATCAGGGAATAAAATAAATGCGGCATAAATCGTAGCGGCAATCGCGACTACGCCCCACACTGCCGATTCCAAACCTTCGGACAAACCGGCAAGAATCAATGTAGCGGGTCCCGTTTTCGCCGAGGCAGCGATTTCAGTTACCGGTTTGTAATAGTCGGCAGTAAAGTATTCCGTCACTTTACCAATGACTTGTGTTAACACGATGCCAAAGAAGGTGGCAAGAAATGCCAACCACCAGAAATCGTTAATGATTCCGGCTAAGGTCATACTCTCCGCTGGAATGTTTGCTGGGATTGCCGGTAAGTTGCCGAAAGTCGAATAAGACACGGCGAAGAAACCGACCGTCGCAATGGCAGAAGAGACATAGAAACCGGTGTTAATCGGCTTCATCGGATTCATGTTCGGATCGTCTTTTCCACGCACTGCCATGACGCCGATAATCGATGCAAAGACACCAACCGCCCGAACCAGTAATGCATAAATGACGAGCTTTAGTGTGAAGGCGGCTGTAAACGAATTTGCCCCTGTCATATCACCGAAGCCGGCATGTTGCAGTGTGCTGCCGACAGCGGCGGCAAGAATGATTGCTGCAACGAGTGTAACTTCGTAGGATTCAAATACGTCGGCAGCCATACCCGCGCAATCACCTACGTTATCGCCTACGTTATCGGCAATGGTTGCGGCGTTACGGGGATCGTCTTCGGGAATACCCGCTTCGATTTTACCAACCAAGTCCGCACCAACGTCTGCCGCTTTCGTGAAGATACCACCGCCAACGCGCATGAAGAGCGCGGCGAGCGATCCACCGAAACCGAAGCCGACGAGTACGAACATTGCATTTTCCTGAAAGACCATAAAGGTGATGGTCGCACCGAGCAAACCAAGACCAACGGTGAACATACCGGAAACGGCGCCAGCTTGGAAAGCGGTTTCCAACGCCCGCTTGAAGCTCGAAAGCGCGGCATGGGCTACGCGCACATTTCCGCGGACAGCAACGCCCATTCCGACATAACCGGCGAGGTACGAAGCGGTGACACCTAACACGAAAGCAATCGAAACGCCTAAGCCGAGTGTCATTGCCGTTGCATCACCCATAAATTCATATTGCGCACGATACAGGAAGAAGAGACCGATACCGATGGCAATCACCAACGGAATCATCGTCTTTACCTGGCGCGACAAATACGCCATCGCCCCTTCTTGGACAGCTTTGGCGACGCCCTGCATCCGTTCGCTGCCGGGGTCCTGCGCAATGGTTTTCTTGAGCCAATAGGCGCCGAACGCTAACGCGACAAATGCCGAACCGAGTACGATAAACAACGGCGGCCAAGCCTCATCGCCGAACGGTAATTGAATCGCTTCACCACCGCCCTCACTGCCGTGTCCGGCAGGCGCTACGACCGGTTGCCCGCCCGTCATCGCATTCAATTGTCCACCGCCCGGTTGCGCAAACAACTGCGGTCCGGCGAACAGTAATCCTAACAGGGCAAGAGTGAGCGTCGCGATCACCCACGTCTTGAGTTTGCGATGCTTCTCGCGCTGTTTGTTATTTCCAGCTTGTTGTGCCATCTCTGGTTTCAACCTCCATGGAATGTTATCATTTTACATTGTGCTATTGCTCACAAATTGCTCGGAATATAATGCAAGGTTGCACAAAGGCAAAGCGAAAATGCAGTTGTGAGATTTATTTTGTGAAAGTAGTTACAAAGATTGGTCGAGTTGGGTGTTCACTTTGCTGTGAACTATTTCCTCACTATCATGGGATAACACCCACTGGGAGGAAGTAATGTTTATGTACATTCGTCTTTCCGTAGTTCTTCTGGTTTCTTTCTATTGTGCCGTTAGTGTCTCTCACTCAGAGCTTCTCTTAGTTCCGGAGGAGTATCCAAGTATCTCTCTCGCAGTACAGAGCGTTCAGCCCTACGATACGATCTCATTAGCTCCCGGCATTTACGGTGATACTATTCGACCGATTGTATCACTCACAATCGAATCGCGCTATCGAGTGTCTGGCGATACAAATGATATCCGGAATACAGTTTGGAATCATACCTTAGGTACAACCTTAATCGTAATCTCCAATAAGACAATTTGTTTTCGAGGTTTGACTTTTTCAGCACCGGGGACTCCGATGTTGAATCGAAACCTCCTGTTAGCTGATTCATCGAGAGTTCTTTTCGAGGATTGCCGGTTCAATGGATCCTATTCAACATCGACTGGACGCATCATCCATCTTACTGGTTTAAGCAGTTTATTGATTACAAGATGTGTTTTCACTGGAACGGAGGAATTCAGTTCTCAACTTATCCGCACTCATTTCGACATTGAAGATAATATTCGTAATAGTTCGTTTACAGGTTATCCCCATAACACAGGAATTCGTTTGATTGAGCTAAACGCTGATACTGTAGTCTTTTCCGGTTGCTATGTTAAAAGTACCGGTCGCCTTGGTGTAATAAGCGGACGAAGATGGTTTTTGATCGAGAATTCATTCTTTCAGTACTTATGCGAAGATGGAATTTGGTTGTTTGCTAGTTCGGAACGACAAAGTTATGTCATAAACTGCCGATTCGATTCGCTAATTGCTAATTCTGAACATGGCGATTATTTGTTCAGTGTTAATTCTGCGTATCCAACAGGAATCGTTTTTGAGAATTGTATTTTCTCGAATTGTCAAACTCAATTAGTCGGAACATCCCGGGGTTTGATTCAAGGTGGTACTATAAGAAATTCCATCTACCGGAATTGTGAGTTTAGAAACAACTCGATGGCTGCAACGCCTTTTCTGCATATCCTATCTCGTGGAGATATGGATTCATGCCGCTTCATTGGAAATTCAATCAATGGATCACTCTTTGGTTGGCATTTTGCCCGTGATACAATAATAATCCAAAACTGTGATTTCATCGATAACCACATAACAACTTTCCTCTACCAGAATAATACTGTGATGTATGCCCCCAACTGCTATTGGGGCGATCCCAGTGGTCCCCATTGGGTTGGCAATCCAAATGGACTGGGACTCGAGTTACCAGACAATGTCAATCCCGTTCCATGGCGGACGACACCAGTGTTTCCGGAAACGGGTGTGCGTGAACCGGTAACTACTTTGTCACCAACTCGATACTCGCTGTCGGCGTATCCCAATCCCTTCAATAGTACCCTGTCCATTCATTGGTCGGGCAATAATCCTCCTTTGAAATCGATCACTGTATTCGATGCCTTGGGACGAAAGGTTCATGACTTACCGACCACCGATTTCCGGGGTAATCGACTCTTGTGGAAACCAACTCACCTTGCCAATGGGATTTATTACCTGTCGGTACGTGATGAGCATAGCGTTGGTGTTTCTCTACCTGTGATCTATCTGAAATGAGTTTTCGTTGGGCAAAGTTGGACATTTCTTGATGCAATAACAATCATCGAATTGTATATAGGGCATTGCGATTGCCGATTGCAATAACCCAATGTCACGAACACCAAAAACGCCACCATAACGTTGAATTTGGTTTTTGTGTATCTTTAACACTTCATCCCATGTTAGAAATGGATATCCATTGACTATTCGGCTAACATTTTCAAGGTCTGTCCATACTTCCGGTTCACTTCTTCGAGCGCTTTTTCGACTTGTTTTTGTCTCGCACCAGTGCGGTTCGGTCGAACCATCAGAACATCGCCATTGGTCGAGAGTTCGAGCGGCGTTTCCGGTTTGATATGCAACAAATCAAGGATCGGACGATCAATAATCAACGCCCAACACCATGCTTTATGAGTGTTTTTGTCATCACAACTTCCTTATCGTATACACAATGTATCTCCAGCGGATCTAAGAATCAATTGCGTTCGTCAAAGCAACCGGTTTCTTGCATCCCACAAAAACCTTGCTTATACTCTTACTCGCCCCTGTGGGCGAATTGTACAACTGTACCATCTACCACACAACGAAAATGACCCCGCCGGTCAGTCGCCCGTACCGCGGTGGACAAGAATTCTAAAGGATCTCGGAACTCGGGATTCGGGGTTCGGTAAGCAGTTTTTACGATATCCGATCCCCTAAATCCGAATTCCCTTTGGAATCGTCCGCGCGCCAATGCGGTACGGCGCCGGATGCCACTGTGCGTACCGCCAAAATTACGGACACAAAATGGATTCCAAACTATACGATGTCAAAGACCTCGGCCTCGCCGCCGATGGAAAACGCCGCATTCTCTGGGCAGAACAAGATATGCCCGTCCTGCTCCAGTTGCGCGAACGCTATGCGAAAGAAAAACCGCTTAAAGGGATGCGTTGCGCTTGCTGTCTCCACGTCACCGCCGAGACCGCAAATCTCGTCCGCACCCTGAAAATTGGTGGCGCAGAAGTCTTTCTGGTCGCCAGCAATCCGCTCTCCACGCAGGACGACGTCGCCGCTGCCTTAGTCGCCGAATACAACATTCCGACGATGGCAATCAAAGGAGAAGACAACGACTCCTATTTCCGCCACCTCCACGCCGCCATCGCCTTCGATCCGAATGTAACGATGGACGACGGCTGCGATTTGGTTTCACTCATGCACAAAGAATATCCCGAAAAAGCGGCGAAGATTTTAGGCGGTTGCGAAGAGACCACCACCGGCGTTATTCGCTTAAAGGCAATGGCGAAAGACGGCGCACTCAAATATCCCGTGATTGCAGTCAATGATGCGAAGACCAAGAACTTGTTCGATAATCGCTACGGTACCGGACAAAGCACCGTCGACGGCATCATCCGCGCGACCGACGTACTTATCGCCGGTAAATTTGTCGTTGTCGCCGGCTACGGTTGGTGCGGCCGCGGATTCGCCACCCGGATGAAAGGGATGGGCGCGAACGTAATCGTTACCGAAATCGATCCGATCAAGGCGATTGAAGCGGCGATGGACGGCTTCATGGTGATGCCGATGGCGGATGCAGCGAAAATCGGCGATGTCTTCTGCACGTTGACTGGTAACAAACACGTCCTCCGTCCCGAACATTTTGCCGTCATGAAGAGCGGCGCGATGATGGCGAACAGCGGCCACTTCGATTGCGAAATTGATATCCCCGGTCTCGAAAAAGTCGCGAAGGAAAAGCTCACGAATACCCGGAAATTCGTTGACACCTACATCATGTCTGACGGCCGCAAACTGCATCTGCTCGCCGAAGGGCGGTTGGTGAATTTGAGTGCGGCGGAAGGTCACCCGGCATCGGTAATGGATATGAGTTTCTCGACGCAAGCATTGTCGGCAGAGTATATCAAGAACAACGCTGGTAAACTTTCGGCGAGTGTCCACGACGTTCCCGTCGAAACCGAAAATTGGATTTCGACATTGAAACTCAAGTCGATGGGCATCACGATTGATGAACTAACCCCGGAGCAAGTCGAGTACCTCGCCGGCTGGTCGGAAGGCACCTGATCGGGGTTTAGGGGTTCGGGAATAGGGGTTAGGAATTAGGGAAAAGAATAGGATTCCTTGATTCGACAAGTTACCACTGTGTAAAAACAGAGCGGGGCGTAGCGATACGTCCCGTTTTTGTTTTTACCCGTGCTACCACCACTGTAACATGCAAAATAAGTTAGAAGTGATTGCAATCGTCACAGTTCGTTGAGATATCGAATGACAGTAAATTCGCTTGACTTCCACCGTGATATTTTTAACCTTACTCTTGTAAAGAAACTTGAGAAATGAGGTTACTGGGATGCGACATTTTCAACTTGGCTTTACCTTTTTCGTTTCTTTGTTGGTTCTGTTGATTACACTTCCCGTAGCACAAGCGCAGGATAGTCTAAACGTCCGGCATGTGGGGTCCTTGTACGACTTTTGGGATGACGCCTCCGATTTCGCAGTCGAAGGAAATTACGTCTACATTGCTACCGATGTTACCGGTTTACGTATTCTTGACATAAGCGATCCATCTTCTCCGCACGAAGTCGCATCGTTTCGGCCACAGTTTCCGATTACCAAGGTTCAAGTTCACGACACTTTAGCGTTTGTTTCCAATGGCAATCATCAAGTCCACATTGTAAGTATTTCATCGCCACTCGCTCCTCGTTATCTATCGCATTTCGACGCCGTCTCCTCAATTCTGAGTTTTTTCATCAACGATACGCTGCTATTCTTAGCTTGCGATACGAACGGTGTCCGGATTGTTTCGATAACGAATCCGGAAGCGCCGGTCGAGGTAGGATTTTTCGATACAGCTGGTAACACAGCTGCAATTTGCGTCGAAGGACAGACCACATATGTTGCCGATGGAAGTAATGGTGTAAGGATTTTAAATACGTCGAATCCTATGGCTCCGATTGAAGTTGGATCATTTGTAAATGGTCAAAACTACACAAGAATTGATGTGAAAGATAGCATTGTCTATGCTTATGGGACCTATCGTCTCAATGTATTAAATGTCAGGAGTCCGAGTCTGCCTGTTCTAATACAAAGGATTACTGTAGGAGTAAATTACTTAAAAATATTTTTTAATCAATCCTATGTTTATGTAAATACAATCAGTTTAAATGTTTATCAACGTTTACCATCCGATTCGCTTGCTTCATTAGGAACGATGTCAAATTTCATGTGTCATGGAGAAATTGAAATGAGAAATAATCATCTATATGATTGTTCAATAAGTTTCCTAAATATCAGTTCATTCGCTTCTCCTACAACAGTGGAAACTGTTTGTAATTATCCACTACCACAAAACACTGTTTTAGGTGTCACAATGCACGATTCGCTTGCTTTCGTGTCTTGTAGTGAATATGGATTGCGATTTGTAGACCTTGTAGACCCTGAACATCCACAAGAAATTAGTCATATCGATGCACATGGCTCGGTTGAAGACGTAAAAGTAGATGGAAATACTGCATTTGTGGCAGAATATAATTTTGGTCTATCGGTTGTCGATATAACCAATCCCTATTCACCGATAGTTCTTGATACACTGCAGAATAATGCTTATTGTATAGAGATCCATGGTGATTATTTGTTTGCAACTAATGGCAACTATTTGAAGATTTTTGACATAAGCCGTTCTGATTCTATATTTGAAACAGCTTCGATTACACGTATTTCAGAATACGCAAATGTATATGATATGGCTTTCAGTAATAATTATCTTTACCTAACAGATGGCTGGCTAAATACCGTGTATTGCTTAAATGTCATTGATCCGTATTCTCCATTTGTTGATGGTACATTTTCGCTTACACAATACGGTCCGTTGGGTATAGATGCTGACAACAATTATTTATATATATCAAATACTCGCGGATATGAAGTGTTTAATGCATCCAATCCCGATTC
The DNA here is from genome assembly GCA_030247525.1 of bacterium. NCBI lineage: Bacteria > bacterium. The sequence continues at coordinate 8,708 of JAOTSC010000072.1, forward strand.
TATTGTATCGGTTAGTTTGCTGCAGCTTAACGGAACAAGTTATGGTTTAAAATTGGCTGACCATCAACTTGCCGTATCGTTATTTAACGCAGGAATTGGGGTAGTTAATGTATGGGATCCTTCCAATCCCTATCTTACCGGATTCTATCGTCGAATTGACAGTAAAATGGTTAACCTGTCCTGGATGGGAAATCATGTTGTATGCGCGAACACATATTCACTCGATGTATACGATGTGAGCGATGCGCTCGGAGTACGTGAAGTTATCGCCAGCAAACCGCCCACCGAGTATCAATTACACCAAAATTTCCCCAACCCATTCAATGCTACGACTACCATCGAATACGCACTTCCGAATGCGGGCAGAGTCGAGTTGAAATTGTTCGATCTCATGGGACGAGAAGTCTCAACGTTAGTCGATCGAATGCAAACGCCCGGTACTTATCAAGTAAAAGTGAATTCGGAGCAGTTATCCTCAGGGACATACTTCTATCGCCTCTCCGTCGGTTCATTCGTCGCGACTCGCAAATTTGTCGTGTTGCGATAACAAGAGTTGCGCGAAATGAACAACACAGTTCCACAAAAATCGTTGAATGTCTAAGGACGCAAACGCTAGCGCTCATCTTTTGTAGTAGGGACTGACGCTCCTGTCTGTCCTCTGAAATGCGTAGGGGCAAGACCCAATGGGTCATCCTATTTTTACAGGTCTGGAGACCTGTCCGTACCCATGTCAGGCAAGATTGCCTAACCTCCAAACGTGAGCGGGGCGTAGCAGTACTCCTCGTTTTCGTTTTGAGGAACACGGAACGGAGGGCGTACGGAGAACGTCAATTTGGTTTGTGTGGTCAGGCGTTTTTAGTGGAGTAGGGGCGGGCATGGGAGCCCACCCCTACCCGCTAATGAGAATCCACTAAAGAATCTGCAACAAGAGTTTGCGGCTACGTTAGGTATAGGGGCGAATGCCAATCGCCCCTTACGAGAGGACTCGATAATATTCCCCCCCTTTCCCTTCGTATCTTCTTATTGATGGACTCAATGTCAATGCTACAGGCGGTGGCGCGCTTCTTTTCCTTTGCCGATGCAAATGTAAGATATGTCGCGCTCGGTTCGCTCCTGCTCGGTGCGCTGGGTGGGCTGCTCGGCGTATTCACCCTGCTCAAGCGGCGGTCACTCATCGGCGACGCGTTGGCGCATGCCGCGTTACCCGGCGTCTGTCTCGCATTTCTGTTCAGCGGCAATAAATCGCCCGGCTGGCTACTCGCCGGAGCTGTCGCCACCGGATTGCTCGCCGTATTCGTGTTGCGCCTCCTCGAGAAGAATTTTCCCCGCATCAAAACCGACGCGGCGCTGGGATTAGTGTTAACGGTATTCTTCGGGATCGGCATCCTCCTCTTGACCCATATCTCCCGCGGCGGCGACGGGGGACAATCGGGACTCGATAAATTTCTCTTTGGACAAGCCGCCGGAATGCTCCCGGTCGATGTTTGGTGGATCGGAGTCTTCGCAGCGTGCGTCTCCGCCATTCTCCTCATCGCCTTCAAAGAATTCACTTTGGTTTCGTTCGATGCGGTTTTCGCAGAATCGATCGGCTTTCGCGCAAGCATTCTGGAAGTCGCGCTGCTCATCCTGACCGCTATCGCCATCGGCATCGCCCTACAAGCGGTTGGCGTCGTATTAACCGCGGCAATCCTGATTCTCCCGGCAGCCAGCGCACGGCTATGGGTCAAACGCATTCCGCAAATGGCTCTGCTCTCGACCGTTATCGGCGGTATCAGCGGGATCGCCGGCGCATTCGTCAGCTTCCTCGCCCCGCGTTTGCCTTCCGGTCCGCTGATCGTGTTAACAGCGACGGCGATTTTTTCGCTATCGTTGTTATTCGCTCCGCGCCGCGGCATTCTCGCGAAACTGTGGCAACATCGCGCCAACCGCCGGAAAATTGCAAAAGAACATTTCCTGCGAACGCTATGGGAGGAGTTGGAATCGCAAGCGGCGACGACCACGATTTCACTCGACGCACTATCGCACGGACGGGCATGGGAGCACGGCGAGCTGCGCGTCGGTTGTCAAATCGCTAAACAGGAACAATTGGTGACCGGGAACGCTGGCGGCGTCGCATTTACAGCGGAAGGGAAAGCGATTGCTAAGAAATTCGTGCAAAAACATCGGTTGTGGGAATACTATTTAATCGAACAGGCAAATTTCCCGGCGGCACACGTCGAGACCGATTCCGATGCGAGCGAGCACTTCCTGCCCGATGAGATTGTCGCCGAATTGGAAGTGCGGTATCGGGAACAGCTTGCACAAGAGAAATTGCTCCAGTCGCCACATCCGATGGGGGCGAAAGCGCAATGACAGCAATCAGCGGCTGGATTCTCATCACAGGATTTCTCGCGGCAGGCGCGGCGGGTTTGTTGGGTACGCTGTTAGTTCTGCGAAAATTATCGCTGATCGGCGATGCGATTTCCCACGCGGTATTGCCCGGTATCGTCCTCGCATTCCTACTCTCCGGTTCGCGCGATCCGTTTATCATGCTCATCGGCGCTGGTGCGGTCGGACTATTGACTACGATTTTTATCGAATGGCTCCATAAACGCGGCGTCGCGGAAGACGCATCGACCGGCATTGTATTCTCGGCACTCTTCGCATTCGGCGTATTGCTCGTTTCGCTGTTCAGCGGCAATATCGATCTCGACGCCGATTGTGTTTTGTATGGCGAATTAGCACTCGTTCCACTCGCGCAGGATTTTCCGCCGGGCAGCGGCATCCCGCGTCCCACCTTTATCTTAGGCGTCGTCTATCTGGTGAATTTGCTCTTATTGGGATTGCTATACAAAGAGTGGAAAATCACGACCTTCGATGCGGCGCTCGCGACCAGTTTTGGATTTTCCGCCGGGCTTCTGCATTACTTATTGATGGGCGCGGTATCGCTCACCACCGTTGCCAGCTTTGAAGCGACCGGCGCAATTCTCGTTGTCGCGATGTTCATCGCTCCGGCGGCGAGCGCGGTCTTGCTCTTCCAACGATTATCCTTCGTATTCGTTTGGACGCAGGTGTTTGCCCTCCTCACAACGGGGTTGGGTTACCTCCTCGCACGGGCATTGGATGGCAGTATCGCCGGTGCGATGTCGACCGTCGCCGGGATTCTGTTTACCCTTACATTGGTATTTGCACCGGAGCGGGGAATTCTCGCGAAGCTTTACTCGAAACGACGATTACATCGCCGCATCGCACTCGAAGATTTAATCGGATTGCTCTACCGCTTGGAAGAGAAGGGGGAAGGGGCGCGCGGTCACGCATTGGAAGCGTCGCTGGTATCGCGGGCGAAACATGCCGGTTTAGTGGAACAGACCAGCCACGGGTGGATGCTTACTGCGAATGGGAAACAAGTTGGACACTCGCTCGTCCGCTCGCATCGGCTGTGGGAAAGTTTCCTCGAGACGGAATTCCAATTACCCGCCGATCACACCCATGCGACCGCTGACGAAGTCGAACACTTCCTTTCCGCCGCCGACCGCTCGGTACTCGAACGTCTCTTATCGTTCCGCACCATTGACCCGCAAGGAAAACCGATTCCGAAGGAGTAGGAATGGGTGAAGGGTGTAGGGTGAAGGGTGTAGGGTGATGGAAAAAAAAGAATCTGTACGTTGGACATTCTTGAGACCATTGACTTATTCGGTCTTCTTGTCTTTGCGAGGAACGTAGGTCGCAACCGAGTGCGACCGAAGTGACGAAGCAATCTCTTTGTTGAAATTAGGTACTCGTTTATAAGATCGCCACGTCATTCCACTTCGTATCTGCTTCGCAGGATACTTCGCTACATTCCTCGCGAATCCGATTTTGTCAAAGGTCTCATTCTTGTCCAACGACTATGAATATACTTGCGGTTCAAAATCGAACATAGTATACTTAAGATAAGAAATCAGGAACCGATGATAGATAAAGCATACACAGTGATATTTGAACCCGCGGAAGAGGGTGGATGGTTAGCTCGCGTTCCGGCGTTGAATGACCTTGTAACCGAAGGGGAAACGTTAGAAGAAGCGAAAACGATGGTGCGCGATGCGATCAATGGATTTGAACAAGTAATGTATGTTAAATTTCCAACCACCGGGAGTAAATCATGTTTCTAAAAAAGCTGCTTCAGAGTTCACCGAATGAAATCAAACAGAGAAAAATTAACCAGATCATTAGTTTTGCTGGTGATGGACATCTGAAAAATGATAGCAGATCTTCCAAAGAGTTTCGAGATTTTCTCACAGAAATTGATAACGAACTTCTGATTGAATATGGTCATCAATGTTGCTCTGAAAGCTTCATTGATAACGGATTTGCATTTCAAGATATCGTCAATCAGATCGGTAAACGACTGGGATTTAAAGTTAAAGATGGACTATATCAAGGGACGCAAAACGAAATAGGATTTGACGGTTTATGGCGCTTTCCAGATGGTCACAATGTTATCATAGAAACAAAAATATCCGACTCATATCAGATTCCATTAGATAGAATTGCAGAATACCGAAAAAAACTAATTCAACGTGGCGAATGCGAAGATGATAAATCATCGATTCTATTAATTCTTGGCAGATCTGAGAAAAGCACAGAAAACCTTGAAGCACAGATCCGTGGTTCAAAATTTGCTTGGATCACAAGGTTGATTAGCTATGACTCACTTTGTAAATTGATGAAGTTAAAAGATCAGTTAGATAATCCCACGACGATCAGTAAAATTTCTCATATTTTAATTCCACGTGAGTTTACTCGAATAGATTCGATCATCGATTTAGTATTCGATGCCTCAGAAAGCGCATTTAACATTGAACAGGAAAACACGACAACTCCCATCGAAAACAAGAGTAGCTCGAGTAAAGTGGAAGTGATCAAGTATAAGAACGAGCACTTTCGAGAACAATGTGTTGAGTTGGTTAGTACAAAATTTAATGTAGTTTTTACTCGTCAATCTCAATCCTTTTATATCAACGAACATAATAACACAAGGATAATCGTTATCGTTTCATCACTTTATCAAAAACCAAACGCAAATGGTTTTTGGTTTGCATTCCACAAGAAGTATATCGACTATTTAAAGGAGGCTAAAAAAGGATACTTAATTCTTGGGTGTTATTCTGATGAAAATATTTTGGTGATACCAGCAGAATTAATTTTATCACTGATAGACAATCTCAATTACACAATCAACAACTATTCTCAGCATTGGCATTTACAACTTAACGAAAGAAATGGCAAGATTGATTTATACTTAAAGAACCATGACAACCTCGATCTATCAAAGTATCGACTTCAGAACATTGAGTTATAGTTTCACCATGCAAAGATCAAAAACTTACATCGGCGTATCCTTCCGGGGAGCATTGCCGTTATCCGAATTCATCGGCGAGATTTTACTCGAATTGGGCGCTGATGGCATCGAAGAACGCTCCGTTGGCGAAGCGGGCGAACTTGACCTTGCCGTCGATTACGGGATCGAGGAATTCGGTGTCGCACCGCCGCCGCCACCTGCCGGACCGCGTGAGTTGCTTTGCGCCTTCAAAGAAGAGCAGTGGGGTGTGGTTCAACCACAACTCGATCGATTGGTCGAGGCGTTTCTTCCGGTCATTCCCGATTTGAGTTATCGGTGGGAACGCTTACCGAAATTGAATTCAGTGGCACGTTGGCGCGCCGATCTCAAGCCGTACAAACTCGCGCCCGGCATCGGCGTTGCACCCACCAAGCAGCATATTCCCCTTCACGATAAGAACCGTTGGTTCATTATCCCACCGAAAATGGCATTTGGCACCGGCGAACATGCGACGACTCGGATTGCATCGCAACTCACCGCCGAGTGGACGAAACGTGGCGATAAAGTGCTCGATGCCGGTTGTGGAACCGGTATTCTCGGATTCGTTGCGTTAGCGAAAGGGGCAAAGTCGGTACTCGGCATCGAAATCGAAGCCGATGCCGTCCGGGAAGCGCGCCAAAATATCAAGCGGAATAAATTCACCAGTCGGATGACCGTCCAAAAAGCCTCGATTCTCCAAGCGGAGCTTCCCGACCATTCATTCGACCTGATTCTTGCGAATATTCACTTGAATGTTCTGAAAGCATGGTGGCAAGATATTCCAAGATTACTAAAACCGGGCGGGCGAGTAATCGTCACGGGATTGTTAGTAGGACAAGGCCGAAAACTGGGACGCGCCTTAGGACCCGCTGCAACCCGACGGGTGTATCACAGTTGGATTGTGTTAGGGTTCAAAGGGTGATTTTTCGGTAGAGATTTGATTTATCGTACCCGAACTAAAACCGGGCATGACGAATCAAGCCCCCACTCTTGTAGATTTGCTAAACAATTCCTATCCCAGCCTCACAACAAAACAAATGTTCTATTTGTTGTATGTATCTCCCTATGCAATTGGTACATTTTTTGTTGTTTTCATTGTACATACTTCGTAACTTTCTACAGTTAACTTTCTTTCATACAAATGGTTTACACTCGCGTGGGATTTGATATGATTTTGAACACTCACCTTATGAAGATGAGCGGAGTTATTCCCACACTCATCCTGCTTTTCATTGTAACGCTCTCCTTCGCAACTCCGCTTGATTCTCTTGAATGCACATTGGGAGTCGTCCGGTGCGAACAAACGAGCGACGGTCGGACCATGCTCTGGAAGAACCGCGATATCCCGAATCGAAACCAAGCGGTACACTTTGGCGGCGGGAGTAACGGTGAGTATCGTTACGTGGGCATCGGCACCGTGGGGGAAGGGTCAATCGTACACGGCGGCGCGAATGAAGTCGGATTCGGTGTCGTCGGCAGCGATTCCTACAACATCGGCGAAGGGAACGTCGGACCCGACGACGATGGCACAATCATGACACTCGCGCTCAAGACTTGTCACACCATCGCCCAATTTCGTCATATCCTCGATTCGACCAACACCGCCGGTGGCGGCAGGACATTGCCCACCAATTATGTCGCATTCGATTCGGCGAATACGGTAAGCATCTTTGAAGCAGGGAGAAATTCCTATTTCGAGTATAGCATCAATAGTAGTTATTCTTTTCAAGTCCGAGCCAATTACAGTTTCTCGGGACCTCCACCATCAAATGACTGGGAGTGGGGATTCTATCGCAAGAAGCGAGCTTTCCAGTTATTCGAAAAAATGTTAGTCTCCGATAATTTTCACGTCGATTCACTCCCTTCGATAGCGCGTGACATCGCTCCACCCGGTTGGACCAGCGTAGCATTTCCCATCCCAACCGGTTACAGCGATACGCTTTGGACGGAAGGGGGCATCTGCCGTTACAGTTCTGTAAGTACTTTCTTTATCCAAGGGGGTAAACACACGGAGACAGGGTGGCTGCCACCGGTCTGCTGGTTCATGCTCGGCAAGCCGTATGCAGCAATGGCGGTCCCGGTTTGGCCACACCAAACTGATATCTCACAACTATTGACCGATCAAGTGACCAGCCGCTCAGCGCTTTGTGACCGTTCATTGTTGTTGCAGGATTCCGCGACCAACAACAATCCTACCCGTATCCACGACCAACAGTATCTTCGGTTACGCAATACGATTGAAACGGCGGAACTCCAAACCTTCGATTATGTGTTACCACAGATTACAACGCCAATTTCCGCTGCGACAGCTCAGGCAATCAGCGATTCGATGGCGAATTACGCTTATTCGACGCTACTGGGAATCCCATTAGTTCCACTCGCGAATGCGCCGACCGCAGCACAAGTCACAGCAGCAACCACAACCTCGCTTTCATTAAGTTGGACTGATCAGTCGAATAATGAGAGTAGATTCGTTCTTTTCCGTTCAACCAACGGAGTAGCCTTTGATTCGGTGGGAGCTACTGCGAATAATGTTACAAGTTATCTTGATGCCGGGCTCACACCGTACACGAAGTATTGGTACCGGGTTTATGCATTCAATGGCGGTGGGTACTCCAGCGCATTTGCCTCGACGACTGACACAACTGTTGTCGATTATGTGAATGCACCAGTGGTTCATGCGAACCCCAACCCGCTCACCGAACCGTTTATCACGAATGCGCCGGGTGATCCGAATACCGCAGATCATCCGCCGGTAGCAATTGCTTTCCCGGCAAATCTGTTGGGCAATCCAACATCGTTATCGCTTTCCTATCGAACAAGCGCTCCACCAATTGTACCGGCAGAGTTTATTCCGCCATCAACAACAATTGCGAAGTTCTGGAATATCGAAACGACTGGCGGAGATGGATTCGACGCGACACTCGATCTCTAT
>JAOTSC010000073.1 GCA_030247525.1 bacterium
CCGTATATGTTGAATCTTGACGACTTTGAAGATCGACGAATTGAAAACTTCTTTTATGAATTTGGAATGGCCGATGCCGGACGTTGGCGGCGGATGGCGCTTTGGGTAATGGGTACTTACATCTTTGCTGGCGCGGTTTGCGCATATATGATTGCAGTTCCCGGCGCATACAAGTGGTTGACCGAATCGGAGTTCATCCAGTTCATGGTGTCACGACTCGGAACGATGTTCTATTTCGTACCAGACTTCTTCAAATAATCTTGATGCATTTGTCGAAACGGGGTACTCGGTACCCCGTTTTTCATATCCACCTATCCTGAGGCTATCTTGCCGCACTGTACCTTTTGCCAATCAGAGTTCGTCGAAGGCATTGAAACCTGTAGCGACTGCGGACGTAAACTGAAACCGGGATCGTTACCAGAGCCGGTTGCCGAGTCGTTTCCTGATGTCGGTTGGATTCGGCTCTATGAGTGCGATAATGATTTGGAAGCGGAGCTGATAACGCAGTTACTGGAAAATGCAGGTATTCCGGTACTGCGGAAAGGAACGCTGCGCGGCAGTTACGGTGTCATGGGTAGTACTATGCGACTTCCAGGCGACCGAGTCATTTTGCTTGTTCCTGAAGACCGGATTGGCAAAGCGCAAAGGATCGTTCTGTCACGATTGAATGCCGGTAGATTTGGCGAATCCATGAAACGGCAGCGCGGTGAAAAAGCGCAGATCATTCGCGTGAAAAGAAGAATTCGTAAACGGTAAGAGAAAGCAAACGTTCGGTTATTTTACCAGCAGAATTTTACAAAATCTCCGTTGCTGGTTTGCTTCGATTTCCAGATAGTATATACCTGATGAGAATCCATTCAGTGTGATTGGCGCAACGTGGTCACCAGCAGAAAAGCTCCCACGAATCGGTCGATGTAACTCACGACCGGTCGTTTCGTAAAGCCGGCTGTTTACTTCTCCGGCCGTTGGTAAAGAAAAGCGAACTTGTATCTGTGAATTCGATGGATTAGGATACACTGAGCATTGCAACCCCACTGGCAACAGACCGGCTTCACTACGTCCCACAGCACTTGCTGTCGATTGATATCCAATAACTTGCCCACTGCGCTGCGAACTCAATCCGAGTGCCGAAACGATGATTGTCGGCGCTTGATCGGCATTCTCCAAAATCGCCAGCCGCGATCCAAACCGGTGATTTGCAAGGGGAACAGCCAGTTGTAATCTCGAAACGTGGAGACCATCGGTTGCGCGGAAGAAATCAACTTTGCCGGCATCGATCTGATTCGCATAATCATACTCATTAGAAGCAATCAACAGGTCAGGATAGCCGTCGCTCGTGATATCCTGTGTCAAAACCAAGTCGACGGCAAAATTATCCGCTCGATACTCCGGCGACAATATCGAGTATAGTAGCGTTCCAGTTGCACCGTTGAAACAATTGACTTTCCCGGTACGGAAACCTAATCCGTTACGGAAACCGGGCGCCGACAAAAAATACTCCGGAATAATATCGCCGGTTACATCGATTCCTCCGGCAATGATCTTACCCAATTCTTCGCCCGGGCTTCCATAATGCGTTCGGAACAGTGTTTTCGAAGCGCCATCGAAGATGTATACTGCCCCACTCCAGTTATCGCTGGTCTCATAAGGCGCAACGACCGCAAACTCCGGTTTTCCATCGCGATTTAAATCGCCAACACCAGCAGCATTTTCGCCAAATCGTCCTCCCACTCGCGGTGTGGGCGATGCAACACAATCGATCAACGTTCCCCGGTATCCATCGTACAAATACGCAACGCCCGACGAAATCACATGGCTGTTCGCAATCGGATCGGTCACCAGTAAATCCGTCACCGAATCGCAGGTTACGTCGCCGATTGCAACGACTTTCGCTCCGAAAGACCCAACACCTGAACCTTCAATACGGTACACGGGAAATTGAGAGTAGTTACGGTAGCAAAGAACATATCCTTGGCCTTGTTCCGGTTGCACCGAAGTAACGTACTCCTCCGTTCCATTGCCGTCGATATCGCCGATGTTCGCCGTCGATACGCCAAAATGAGTCAAGGTATCGCTAATAATGGGGTTTGTAATAGGCCCAAACAATGTGGGAGTAATATTGTTACCGAGCTGCCGTGAGATATACATCTCGCCGTAATCTCGGGTCGAGTGTATCCACTCCGGTAGACTAACGAGCAGGTCTGCTCTGCCATCGGCATTAACATCGCCAATCGGGCAGAGTTGTTTCCCAAATTCGTGATTGCGGGAATCGGCGCTCGGATTAGAAATCCAGTAAACCGTTCGAAAAGGCACGTACGAGAACGACTCATTTGTTCTTACGGAAACGGCGCCAGCTCGATAACCGCCAGCCGACGCCGAATCGAGTGCATATAAGGCAAACCGGTATTGGGTTGCCGGAAATAAATTGAGGATCATGCATTTGATCGAATCATTTAGCCCGAGTACAAACCAAATCGGAACCGGTGACGTTAGCGAATACGATTCGTTTAACCATAGTCCCGACAACTCATCGGTTATTGCATAGCGTGCATTATTCGGATTAGGCGTCTGGGGATTGTTATAGATGTTCAACATCGCCCAATTGTACGATACCGCATCGATCGTGGGGGGCACAACGGGAGCGGTAGCTGTCCATCCCATTGCCTCGGCGCAATCGAAAGAAGTGAGCGTATCGTAAATCGAAAATACCTTGAATCGACATTTGGTGTAAGGCGACAAACCGGTGCAGGATATGGACAACGAGTCGTCCGACGCTACTGTGTCAACCAGTTCATAAGGGTTATCTTGCATCGAACGGTAGATGCGATACCCGGAACATTCGGAATTCGCGGGAAACCATTTTAGAGTGAGGGAGGTTGCCGTAACGTCGCTAATCCACGCTTGCACCGGAGGACTGGGGCGATACACGTTGGATGTCACAAACTGCCAGATTTGACTCGGTCTCGTATTGATCGAATCGTCGGCGATTACTTGCCAATAGTACCGTTGGTAAGGGAGCAGTAACGGAACATCCCAATAGTTCGTACGAACCGATTGTGCGATGATTCGCTCTGGTGGAGACATTGTGTCGAGCCGAACTTCATAATGCCTCGCTAAGACATCGAACGACCAGCTCAATCGTTGATCGCGACGGACTTCGGTTGTTGCATCGGGAGGAAACGGATTGGATGGATTCTGTATCCGACGAAAAGTAATGGCGGAATGCAACCGGACGAACTCCTCGTTCCGGCAAACGAATTGTCCGATATGGCCTAAATGGTTTTCGATTCCGACGGTTGCGCTCGTGAGATTTGCGCCCAATTGATTGTACTGAAAGATTATCTGTCCCGAGCGATGCAAAATCACTTGAAACTCATACACCGAACTATTACGCGAAACATGCCATGTGACAACATAGCGAGAGGAATCGTAGCGAGCAGCGCGTATCCCTTGCACATACGAACTCTCATACAAATTATCCCAATACGGGGCGATTACACCGTTCGGCGGTGCGGCCGTCGGCATTCCCTGATTAACGGTAAATGCACTGTCTGGACTTATAAACGACAACCAACCGCAGGAACTGATGTGACAAACCGTATACGTCGAGTCATAGTAGGGAAAGCCAAATCCGATCTCGTTGTTGCGGTGCACGCCTTGCAAGATTTTCGTGAAAGGTGTCGTATTAAGCGTTAACCATTGAAACGAGGGAGAGAATGGCTCTAAATCATCGGTCCATTGATATCCAGCCAGATCTGGACCGCCACGAGTATCGATCGCGGGAAGGACAGGAGTGGTCGGTTGATTGGCCGATAGATTCTGTAAATTCAGGAATATGAGCATGACAACGCCGAGTTGGCATCGTCGGATATATATTAACTTTATCATTATCAACATCATATTCAATCCATACCGTACACAACTCAAACCACCTCGATCATCAACAACTCATCCTGTACATCAAAAAAAGAAATCACCACAAATACAAGGTAATTTGCATGTTTTACCAATGCAATACATAAATCAATACTATCAAGTTATTTTAGTACGGGTAAGCTCATTGCTCCGATCCGGTAGAACGTATCGATTGTAGTCGGATAGATTTTCCAATGAGTTCGATAACTGTCCCAGACCGCTTCGATCTCGCGGACTCGCTCGCCATAATGTGCTTCGGTAAAGCGGTCAATTGAGACGGCGTCTTGTGTGACATACACATCATTTCCTCGACTCAATGCGATATCAATTCGATTTCTGAGAACTTCCGTTAACTGCGAAGAATGATCATACTCTTCAAACAACTCGGAAACCGCAATCATTTTGGCAGGAGAGTAGTATTCAAAGTAATCAGATACGATCCAGCTATAGTTTGTGACAATCACATCACCCGGTTTCGCGTACTTCGCGATTGGCAACGTCTTCGATAGGACGAAATCATATTGGTCGTTTGCTAACCAGCGCATACTGCCTAACCAGTTGACAGTTAAGAGTGATAGAACGAGAATCCCAAGCGGAATCAAACGTATTTTCTCGTAAACGGGATACTGTAGTGTTTTTCTAATCCGAATTAAAAACAGAAACCAAAGAATCAGCGATTGAGGTATCCAAAACTCAATATTCCCAACATCCCAAAAACAAAAAAACACCGAATATACTGACAACCATAAAACCAGCGCCGACTTAGTCTTCCGCAATCGCTCCGGAAGAATCGTTTTCTGGTTACTTCGATGGTTCACAACCAAATAAGCGATCATAACGAAGAAAACGAGAGTTGCAATGAGAAGAAACGTTGCTTGTACTGTTGGCAGATCACGCACCAAGAAGTACTCGTCCGCAAAATAAAACTGTCGATCCATCGAAGCCAGTAAGCGTTCTACTGATGGCAATGCAAAAATAAAATGTCCGCCGATGAATACGTTAACGAGCCCTTTCGCGATTTTTATTGCGAACAACGGATCGAATCCAATCCAATAACGATTGTCCTGCGCATAAGCAGTCGTCCAACGCCAACATTGCTCAAACGTTGTGAAATGGCGAATAAAAACGTATGTGAAGAGATAGGGTATTATCGTCATTGGGACGACAACCGTTAGATACTTTCTAATCGCTTGCTTTGCTATTGTAATGCTACTGCTTGAGAATTTTAAAATGAACACCAGGATTACGATACCAAACAAGACATTGACTTGATGGTATAGAATTGCCGCACCGTGCAGCAATCCTACCCAATACCAACGGAATTTGGTGTTTATCGAACCGTTGAGAACCATTATTGTTAATAGTAACAGAAACAAGGGAATGTTGTATACTTCGATCGTAGTCGTGTAGAACCAAAATCCGTAGGAAAACGCCGGCAACAAGGTTCCCATAAATGCCATCGGGCCAGTTGCCGAAAGGCTGGTGCGCAGTAACTGATAGAACAACGCCATCGTAAGCGCGCCAAAGAGAACATTTAATAACTGGACGGTTGTTGCCGAAGACAAAGGGATTTGAACAAGCTGAAACAACAGCAACCAGATGCGGGCGGTCCAGTGATATAGCAAATGATGGGGATGATCGAGATCGGTTCCCCGAGTGATGTTGACCAGATAACTCATCGCATCGTGGGCAACACCAAGATTTTTTGTTATGGTTAACGAATAGAAAAGAAGGAAGAAAGCGAACACTAAATACATAGAAAGAGTATTTTGGACGGGTCTCTTTAACGGAAAATGAGTAAACATAGCAGTCAAACTAACAGCGGATGCGGCCGAAATACTCTTTTTCCCACTGCTTCACCCTTTCGTAATCGGGGTGTGAGCGTTCCGCTTCGCGAAACTCGTTATCGTGGTAAATTCGGATCGAAGGCGACTGTAAGGCGTGCAATAATTCGTGGAATATGACGAATTTTACAACAAATTCGGGAATCTTGGGATCGTCTAACAGGGGGTGTATCGCGATGCGGTGGTATGCCGCCGAGTAACTGCCAAGATTGCGGGATTTGGCGTGTTTCCGAACCTGTTTTCCCCAGCCGATGGCAACCCGGCATGCGCCGGAAAAGAATCGATTATTCACCTCTTGGAACTTTGCAGTCAAATCGTAATGCTTTCCATAGGTTGGCAAATCCGACCGTAACGGTAACCGTCGCTGCTCGGTCGCCGCCAAAGTCGAAAGTTCGTGGATGAACTGTTGTACTAACTTCGGCGCTTTGCGGCGCGGCCCCTTCAACCAAGTGAGCAACGCTTCCCGCACCGGATCAGGAGCATCAATAAAACGACGATGCAGCCGGAGCATCATCACTTTCCCTTCGGTTTTCATAGATACAAACCGAGTACGTCCATGTAACGGTTTGACAATCAATTCACGAGTAATCTTAGTGGCAAGTTCGCGGTGCAGCCAATCCGCAAGTTCCTCAAAACGGAGGCGCTCGAGTTTTCGCTGGGAACGACTGGGGGGAGGCGGCGCTGGTAACGATTCGGGTTCCTGACGCGACTGGAACAACGCCGACGGTACCGACTCCTTTTCGGATTCGGGTTTCGTTAATTCAAACAAGGAGAGTTGCTGCAGTCGCGGCATAACGCAAGGTATAACAAAATAGCGGGTAACGGCAACCGTTGCTATTCACATTGGTGAATAAACCATTTCCGGGAGAATGCACCAGTGTCCGATTCCTGAATTTTGGTACCTTTCACTGCTGGTATGTACATTTATCGATCAGCGTGTTAAGAGTTTATTCTGAAGCATTTAGCATCTGTTACTAACAGTAAACTAATAGGGTTTATAAAGATGCATACTTTTATTTCTTACGTACACGACGACATATTGATCGTTCAACGATTGGCAGAGTACCTCCGTGCCAATGCAATCGAGGTTTGGCTCGACCGAGAAAAACTTGCCCCCGGAAAAAAGTGGCAGGATGTGATTCGAAAAGCGATCCGCTCAGGTTCATACTTTATTGCCTGTTTCTCTGATAACTATCTGACTCGATCTAACAACTACATGGAAGAAGAACTTAACATTGCACTGGAAGAACTTAAACTTCGTCCCACGGAAACAGACTGGTTCATTCCGGTTATAATAAATCGATATTCATTCCCAGAATTACCCAAGCGCATTGCTGCAGTGATTCATGAAACACAGGTGGCATACCTTGTATGGAACAACTTCGAGATCGGTGGGAGGAAAATTCGCGATACGATATCTCCTGATGCGAAGTTCGCAGATATCGCCTCGGATGTCCTCGCATTCAGACACATCGACTGGCCAAATCCAAGTGAAGCGAACAAAGCGATTCGAGCTATTGTTACTTTAGACCAATCAATAGAGAACCAGATATATTTATATGATTTGATTCATCGTGAAGTGCCTCCGATTCGAGAATATCTTAAGAGATACTTAATCGATGAAGAACCGAACGAATCACTCATCCTTTTCTTAGCTATTGTATGCTACCCAGAAACTGTACTGGACCACTTTATCGAGTTCAAAGTTAAACTGCAAAACTGTATCTCCAACTTTCCCAAGGGATATATAGCATTTCCCTACTTTGGTTGGTCGAAAACCGGTTTTTGCAATTCCGTCACTAAAAATTTGTTGATGGATGTCGGCCGTGAAAAACTCATAGTCTACATAGGTGAGTATATAAAAGAGTATTCACCCACAGAAAACTTCACACGGATTGTAGCAAAAATCTGCGAGCCAAATTCAATTCTCGAGATGTTTCCATCCAATTCAAATAAATTTATTCAGTGTCTTGAAACAATCTCACCGGATTACATGTCAATTCCATATTTTGCTTGGAACATGGAATGCGCCACTTACAAAAATATGTTTTCAAATTGGAAATCTCAATTGGGTGATCAAGCTGTAGTAATGACATCGATTGATTTTCAATCATTTGAGATTTGTCCTAACTGTCAAATCAAGGCAGTGATGTCATCATCGGAAGACTTAAAATGGGATGGTGAATATTTCAGAAGGACGTATTTCTTTTGTACGAACTGTAAAGACAGTTGGGAACAAGAAGATGGGTGATACAATTGTATAAACTCCATTGTTTCGAAAGGAGTAATCATTTTTTACCTTGAGATTCGCCCCATCAAAACAAATCCACCCTCCAGATTCGAACTGTGTGATTTTGCCGGAGTAGACCTTGGAAAACCGAGCTTAACAGTTTTCTCTTATACAAAAATCACTTCCTTTCGAATTCGAAACACAATTACTCAATCTGAGGAGAAAAAGGGCGTATGCCATACGCCCCTACTTAAGAATCTGAGCCACCTTGCAGACTCGAACCGCAGATTTCTTGCAGGATTACATAATGAAAAACGCAACTCACTAAGAGTCACGTTAACATCATAAACGAACGATAGAGCCACCTTGCGGACTCGAACCGCAGACCTGCTGATTACGAATAAGTGGTGACTGCTTAGGATTATCAAGAACTTATGAGAATAGTAAGTTGAGATTGCTACCATTTGCTACCACGGACTGTTATTGTTTGTCCATGACTGACACGATGTCAGGGAAGGATTTTCCGTGTATGAGTACGATTTCAAGAAAAAGATACACCCACTTTGACAATGTTGCAAAGTGGGTGTTGCGTATACGCCTCTGTGAACCGATTTGTTTCATCAAGTGGTACTTGTGGTCGTTAAAGGTCTCCAAAACCATTCAACAACATCAAACGTTATGAGAACTTCCTGTCCGATGTAGTCTTCAAGTAGCTTCATCATTCTCCAGACGCCATAGAAGCATTGCATCCCTTTTTCGGTTTCGAACCAAGCGGCTGTAATTGACCCATGGGGTTGGAGCGTAGCCAAAGTAGCAGTGAATGAATTTGTCTCCTTCATTATTCGCCACCTGCTACCCTGAATCCGACTGGCAGCTTTAATGACGAACGATGACCAAGTTTCCCTTTAATTTCAAGTTCACAGGCTCTCTGAAGCATATCCATCGATACATCACAATCTTTTACAGCTGCTTCCATCGCTACGTTTCGAACAATCACTGCAATCTGCCCACCAGTTAACTCGAAATCACTTGACAGTGACCTTAGGTTAACATCATTGTCTAATGGGAAGTTATCAGGGATGTGCTTTTCCCAAATCAGCAAACGAGCATCACCATCAGGCAAAGAAAACGAGATTTTGTAATCGAACCGTCGTGAAAGTGCCTCATCCAGTCGCTCTTCAAGGTTCGTGCATCCTATCAAAATGCCTTTGAATGAATCGAGATTCGTTTGTAGCATATCCTGGACGTTTTGATGCATACGGGCGACACTTGTTCCCCCAAGCTCCGCTCGATTGGAAAATATTTGGTCACATTCGTCAAGAAACAGCACAGGCACACTGTTGGTGGTTTCACAGTATCGGTAATATTCATGAAACAGGTTATTAACATTTTTTTCGGAATCCCCCACCCACTTACTTGTCATTCGGCTTGAATCAGTTACTAATAAAGGTTTCCCAAGCGTTGCTGCAATAGCTTCGGCTGTCGCAGTTTTTCCTGTTCCTGAAGGTCCTGTAAAAAGGATTCGGCAAGAATCAGCGTTCATCCCCCACGTTTTAAATTTGTCAGCTACGGCAGGATTTCTTGATTCGATGATTGTCCTCACGATATCCAACGTCTCTGATGGCAAAACTAGTTGTTCCATCGAATGTGTCGGCGAGCGTACTTCAAAAATGTTACTTGAAGGTGTCTTTACAGACTTTGCGGACGATGCTTGCGAAGTTGTGTCGTCCAATAGTACCCTTCGAAGAACAGCAGGTGACAAGTTAAGTGTGATATCATCGCGGTGAAACTCGTTCGGTGCAATCTCAATTACCCCATTTGTGACCAACTTCGAATCAACCGACATTGCCTTGGAAATCTTGAAGACATCTGATGGTCGCCGAGAAAGTGAGGATGTGATGTTTAGCATTGAAGTACTTTCGTACTTTGAATACTCTGAGACTAGAAACCACACGATTTCCCGCTCAATCTCGCTTAACTCTAATTCTCGCTCTAGCTCCAATAGAGGGAATGTGGATTTGGAACGATTTTTTTTTTCGTCATGCATGGCAAGAGCAAAATTGTACTGTTCTACTTCAGCATTGGTGTCAGAATCTACAAACGGGTCTCGTCGGTTGTGCTTCCCTGTTCGCAAAGTCATAAGATGAACGATTGAGTCAATGAATGCATCGTTAGAATCAAATCCTTTGTAACAATCCAGTTCTACAACTTTCTCTGTGTCAATTTTAAGAATGAAATCCTCACGTAGGCGGATGTTGGATGCAAGATGAGGAGGAGCTTCTCGACGCGATTTCTTTTGAGAGCCATCGTGAACGAATGACACAACATCCTTAACTACTAGTGTATCAATTGCCTCTAAAGCTTCTAGGCGTCCATTGGCACTTTCGGGAAAAGCTCTTTTCAACAATTTCCATGACGGTATGTACGGCTTGCTTTCCATAAATACTTCATACAGTATTGAGACAATGGTAACCTCGATATCCGATAAAGAGACATCGGGAAATTCCGAACGAATTTTCTCGCTTGCACGGGTAAACTGCTCAAATTCGAAAGTCATTTCATGCGACGGTCTACCGGAACCGTCTGGTGGCAACGTACGACCGTCAAACATCGACGCTATTGAAAGAAGTGCGTGACTCAGTATGAAAAATCTCAATTGTTCCCCCCACCGCTTGTTTCTTCAGATTCGAGATTACTTTGTTCGAGAAATTCCCCATATAATGTGAAAAGTGCTTCACTTTCAATAGACCATCGCAATGTGTAACTAGTGATGTATCCATCCTGCCGGATTACTCCATGCTGTCGGATGTAATGCTTCAGAATCAGCTCTTTGACCAAAGGAAAAAGGTCTATGGTAGACAACGTCATCGCATCTTCAGGAAGTGTAACAGTCGACTGATGATTGCGGTAAATAGCGAGCATACGAGTTCTGTATTGTGGCAACATGGAGCCATCAGTGTTGGCTCTAAGAAATGGTCGGAAAGCTTGAGATGCTTGCCGATAAAGAGCTTGGTGTTCTGCTTGCTTAAACTGCTCAATGAAGGGTCTCAGGTTACTTGAAGTTAGACCCAGTAATGCAGAAAGCTTGGAGACATAAGCAGTATCAGCATCACCAGTACGACAGAAATTATCTAATCGTCTTACTTGTGCCATCGGATTGCTGGATTGTTGAATACTGTGGGAAAGAGAGTAGTAATCATACCCTAACAAGTGCATCCGCCCTTCGATAAAATCTCTCAATGTCGGTAGTGGCAAGTCCAAAATGGCGTTTCCTCCGTTTGTAGTGATAACACCATCAAGGATTGGACAGTCTATTGTTGCGATGGTTGTAAAATTGGTGCTTTTTGGCAGGAGTTACCGAAGATTTTTTCCACAGTCGCACTATTGGGAGAGGTTTATGCTTCTGTACCTACTTTTTCCCCGTGTTATGACATAACAACGGTGAATTGTATTGTACTGGTCGGTGTTATGGGCAAGTTTCGGTGGCGAGTGATTTCAATCCCAAATTCGTCGGTGTCATGGGAGTGTTTATATAGGTTTCAAAATTGAAGTCGCGACATCCCACACTTCATCCATCAGATTTGCATCATACTGTTCCAACCACATAGTGTGCCGATACAGTTCTCTTGCAACAGGAATCAGTCGCTTGCTCTCAGGCAAACGAAGATACCGTTCATCAAATTCACAAAGTCGAATTCTATCAAGGGCGTCAATTTCTTTCAACAGCATTGACAAATACCAATGCGGACTTTCTCGTCTAAGCGACAAAGGCTTGCAATGGTACTCCACTGCTGTGCTTACAGCTTCAATTTGTGCTTCAGCTAATCCACCACGATACAACCTATCCAGTATCTCAGGTGACATTAACATCTTTTCTACAGCCCAGTCGCCATGACGTTGACAACGGTCATCATTCTTTCTTCCCAGGTCGTGAACGTAAACAGATGCCCATAGCGGTATCTCCAAATCTGGTCGCTTTAACAGCTTCAACAAAGCAAAACCTAGCACCATTACCCTTGCAATGTGCGCTCTACCATGTATATGGGACAGTATGGTGAATTGTCCCACCTGGGGCACGAGTAAGTTCGTAAATAGTGGTATTGTTGTTGCCAACTCCATCAGATACCTCCACCGATGATGAATGATGAAGACGGTTCTTCCCCATGCTCAACGACTTCAACATGACATATAGGTGAATGCTCTAATTCATTGACAGAAACGACACCGAAACCACTATTGGATTCCATTGACCAAACGACAACAAACCTAATGTCATCAATTTTGTGGACACGTTCGATGCTTGCTCCACTGGGAATTTGTGACGGCATTCGGTAGATAAACTGTTCGTGATATCTTCGGAAACTATCGGTTCGTACTGCTGTAATCCCAAACTTGCCACCTGCGATGACAGCAGACTCACCGACCAATGAGAAATCTACCCAATAAGGATTTTCTTCACTGTCGTCGGTATCACTCTTATGTCCAATCGACCCTACCTGATGACAGTTGGTAGCATCTAGCAGATTGATAAACTGGTGACACCCTGACATACCCACAGAACTACTCAGGAGTCCGTGAACAAGTCCGTTCGAATCTGCTTTTCTGATATGCTCGTATGCCCCGTTATTGGGAAGTCTAGATACCTTTTCTAGAACAGGATTACGAGGGTCGGTAGCGTCGTAAGCAAGCAAGTATTTTGGAAAAATCATGTTGTCAACGGCAATTAGCTTCATGTCTACTGTCAGAATAATATCGTCGATTGATTTACCCGCCCTTCGTACTGTGGGGGGAACGTAAATCGATTGCCACTGTGGTTTATCCTGCGTCAAATCATAGAATCCAACGATTTCTCCAGATTGCGACCTACCGCCGACGAAGAGACAATCACCAACAACTTTCGAACAATACCCTTTGAATCCAACTGGCAATGTGATTGACTGATGGGTGACCAGTCGCTCACCGTCCCACCGGAAAGCAACCACCCGACTTTGTTTACGGTTGATAAAGCTGATGCAGTTTCCCTCAATATTGAAATTCCCGAAGACTGGAATGGGTAGTCTTGCCAAGGGAAGGAGCTTCGTACCATCCCAAGCAAAAAGTGTAGCGATGTTCTCCTGTGGAAGCACGAAAAGTTGCATCAGTTCTCCGGGTGTATAGGATTAACACCCCGGTCGTTGTTGAAGTCTATCCGGCAGAAAAAACGCAAAACACTCGTTCAAACCCTTACATCCAAAAGCACGAATCAATATGTGCTATCGCCCCCCCTAAAAAGAGGATAAACCGTTAAAACATCCACCCACTCCCCCTCAGGGGATACCTACTATCGAGGAGTGTCCACACCCTCCTCGGTCTCCCACTCTAATAGGGAGGGATGGGTAGGTGTTCAAGGATAGTAAAACCAAATGAAAACTTTGTGTCGCACTATGGTAAGGTGAGAGATGCGATCTGGAAATCTCTTCTTAAGATGTCGCACTAGGCGACTTTAAGATTATTCAGAATCATTGCAAAGGCGTTGCAGAACTGAGTTTCAGTACTATAAATTGATAGTCAAAAACATGGATGCCACATGT
Organism: bacterium; assembly: GCA_030247525.1. Taxonomy (NCBI): domain Bacteria; species bacterium. Next base: position 13,560 of record JAOTSC010000073.1, read on the forward strand.
TTCAATGGCAAATTTGACTTCTAGTAAACAATCGTCTTTTTAGACTCAGGTTGCAAAGAACTGCGACAACAGTTGTATCCTAAAGTGGAAAGGGGTTGGAAATGTTGAAGGTACTGAGAATCCGTGTTCAGAACTTTAGAAACATCGAAGATAGTGGCTGGGTACCGATCGAACGTGTAACTGCTTTAGTGGGAAGAAACGAATCAGGCAAGACCACTTTACTAAAGGCACTTCACAAGTTCAATCCTGCAACTCCAGAACCGTACTTTCCACAACGAGAGTTTCCGCGGGATAGATATACGCATGATTTCAAAAATGGTTCTGACTGGCCGGTGTGTTCAGTTGAATTTGACATCTCTAGTTTATCGATGGACGGATTAGAAGAAAATCTCCAAGGTGGGAAACTACCCTCAGTAGCTATCGGGACTCGGTACTATGATGGCACTTTAAAAATTCGTTTCGATGAAGTAATTATAGAAAAATCTGTATCGCCTAAGACAGTAGTTGAAGCATTAACAGCACTTGCTAGTGCGGCACGCCGTATCCCCTCACAACAGCCAGAACAGGAAGAAACTATTCAAACACTACGTACACAAATTGCGTCTTGGGCGTCCAATAAAGAAAGCCTCCTGAAAAATGAAACTGACCTGTGGTCAACACAGGGCGTTCATTTATTAACATCCTTATGCCAAGAGTCAGAAAAGTTTTCAAATCCTTTATCTGCCGACATAGTAGAAGCTTTCCTCAAGATAATCAATGAAACACTTTCGATTGTCCAATCACAAAAGCCGCTCGATCAAATCAGAGAATTAGTTAGGAGCAACTTACCAGTATTCATATATTTTGAAAACTATGGCATCCTGGACAGTGCCATCTACCTTCCCCGATTTATTGAAGAACTCTCTCGAAACCCAAATGACTCCAGAACCAGAACCATCAATGCGATGTTCAAGCATGTTGGCTTGAATGCTGCAGAAATTAACGAACTCGGTAATGAAAAAGCTATCCAAGCTAAGCATCAGAACCAAACCGTGACAGCAGATATAATTTCACAAGACCAACAACGAAAAGAAGCGCGTGCAATTAAGCTGAATTCTGCATCACTTGACATCTCCGAACGTTTTAACGAATGGTACGGACAACGCAGGCATACCATCGATTATCTTGCAGATGGGGACTATTTCCGTATCTGGGTTGCTGATGAAAGAAGACCAGGTGTAAGGATTGAACTTGAGAGCCGTAGTAAAGGTTTTCAGTGGTTCTTCTCATTCTATCTTGTGTTCCTTGTCGAATCAGCCGAAGGGCATAAAGATGCCATCCTTCTTCTGGATGAACCAGGTCTACATCTTCACCCCACTGCTCAGCAGGGACTGATTGCATTCTTTGAACGACTTTCTGAAAAGAATCAGTTGTTATATTCTACACATTCGCCTTTCCTAATCGATGGCGAACATATTCATCGGGTCCGACCTGTAACCGAGGATCGTTTAGGTCATTCTACGATTAGTGCAGAAACTTGGCCGGCTGACCGCGATACCATTTTCCCATTACAAGCTGCCGCAGGATATGCGATGATTAAGGGCTTGTTCCAACACAAAAATAATATCTTAGTAGAAGGTATGTCTGACTACTATTACCTACACGCACTTAATCAAATGTGCCGCAGTGCCGGGCGTACTCCGCTAACAAGAAATGTGTATATAACACCTTGTGGTGGTACTAAGATGGTTGGACATCTCGCTTCCTTATTTCTTGGTCAAGAAATACGCCCGTTGGTTCTATTAGACAGTGATGACGCTGGGAAGCAAAAACAATCTTCCTTGCTCAAAGAACTCTACTCAGGGCACACTAATTCGATTTTGATGCTCGATGATGCATTAAGTCGCTCTGGCTTGGAAACAGAAATTGAAGATATTTTCGGTGAAAGCATCTTGTTACCAGCATTCAATGAGGTTTTGAAGCTCAAAGTCAATCTGACTACCGCAGATAAATCGAAGGATAGCTTCCCATCCCAAGTAAAAAACTGGGCATCAAGAAGTAATGAAACACTACCCGAAGGATGGAAATCGACTCTTGCCCTATACCTTGTTTCTTCGTGGGCTGAAAGTAAATCAGTGCTTTCGGACTCGATACTCGATATGGCTTCTCGTTTGTTTTCAACAATCAACGAGAGATTTCAATAATACGTCCTCAGTTGTCTTCATACGGTGATTGAATGACTAAACGCAATCGCAAGCTCCATTCGATACAGAGCGAACTGCTTCACAAATCCCGTGAAGCGGCGTTGGCTTCCGTTCAGATTTTTAACAATCCACAAATCCAATTCAAATCCGAATTGTTCATCGTTACAATGATAATCGCATGGACCTATTTGTTCCATGCCCACTACAAAAGGAATGGAGTTGACTATCGGTACTACAGGCTCACCGGATCAAGAAAGAAGTTCGAAAAAACCAAAAGTGGAGCTTGTAAGCATTGGGAACTTGAACGATGCCTAAATGAGCCTTCTTCGCCATTAAAGAACGACCCAGCAGAAGCTAACCTTAGGTTTCTGATTGGACTTAGGCATGAAATCGAACACCAAATGACGACCCGAATTGACAACACCCTTAGTGCTAAGTTTCAGGCTTGCTGTTTAAATTTTAATCGGTATGTGAAGACATTCTTCGGCGATGAATTCGGAATCGACAAACATCTTTCTTTCAGTCTTCAATTCTCATCCATTAGTCGAGAACAATTGGACACGCTGTCGAAGGAAGATACTCTTCCAGCACATATCAAGAGCTTTATTAAATCCTTCGAAACTGGTCTGCCTGATACTGACTTCCAAAGTCCTGACTTTGCCTATCGTGTTTTCTTCGTGCCTAAGACGGCGAACCGTAAAGGGCAAGCAGACCAAGTTATTGAATTCATTAAAGCCGATTCGGAAATGGCACAGGGGATTAACGCTAAGTACGCACTCATCAAGGAAACGGAAAAACCCAAGTATCGTGCCAGCCAAGTTGTCGCGATAATGAAAGCAAAAGGATATCAGTTTACTATGTACACCCACACATCCCTATGGCACGAGTTGGATGCAAAAAATGCATCAAAGGGATACGGTGTTGATGTAGCTGGTGCATGGTATTGGTATGACAAGTGGGTAGAAGAGGTAGAAAACTACTGTATCTCGACTCCATTCGCTACTAAAAGAGGTGTCTGAAAATGGGAAACTCAAAGAAACTAACGGTAAAACTCAATAAAGACATTG
>JAOTSC010000074.1 GCA_030247525.1 bacterium
ACAAGTTGCGATCAACGAAACTGGAAACCCGTTGACCACTGAACTAGTGAATCTGATTAATCCAGTAGCCGCTCGCCAGATGCTGATGATAGGGATAACGACCACCAGTTTTCTCTTTCCATTTTTTTGGATGTTACCCGGCATGAGTGTAACGCTTATCGACAAGAAAGAAAAAATCGATACCTATCGAAAATGGCTATCGGATGTCGTAAATGGAAATGAACAAACGCAAGTCACGAATCGAGAAGTCCCGTCAGCGCCGTTTGTATTGCATCGGGTGTCGTTCCTGCCCGGTGATCCGTTAATTAGTACACTCCCCTATGGATATGATTTCGCGATTCTCTCTTCGGTTGTACAACAACATTTCTTTCACCAGAATGTCGAACTGCTACGAAAAATCTTCCATGCTTTGTTACCCGGAGGGAGAGTTGTTGTCCGCGAGGTTCTCTGTGCACCAGAGAGCAATAGTCACTATTCCAACGCAGTTTACTCAGTGAATTCATTAGTGGAAACTCGTGGCAAACCACCTTATAACTTCGAGGAAGTAAAAACTGCGTTAGAGCAAGCAGGTTTTATCGGTGTCCGGCTGCTCAACCCTGAAACTTGGATGGACGGAGTAATCGAAGCATATAAGCCACTCAGCGCACAATTGTAGGAAATCTTAGCGTTGGGGCCAAACACGATAGAAAATGTTCAGTAATTGTTAGAACAGTGGAAGGTGTTAGCAGAAAGAAGGAGGAATACCGTGTCGAAGAGAAAATACATCTATGTACTACTATCGGTGTTCACAATATTTCTGCCTGCAATATTGCATGCAGAGCCTTATGAGGGATTCACGCTATTTGGTTCAAATAACTCGCGTAACAATTATTTAGTGGATATGAGCAATACCGTTGTCCACAGTTGGGCGTCTACAGTATCGGGCAATTACTCTTACTACTTGTTAGAAGATGGGAGCCTGCTGCGTACAGCGATGTCAGGCAACTCCTTCAACGGCGGCGGTGCGCAGGGTGCTGTCGAGAAACTTGATTGGGACGGGGTACGAACGTGGTTCTATACATACAGCAATACCTCACACCGGTCGCATCATGACATCGAACCAATGCCCAACGGTAATGTGTTGATGATTGCTTGGGAGTTGAAATCATCTTCCCAGGCTGTTGCCGCTGGGTTAAGCCGCAGTGCTGCCATTTGGCCGGACCACATCATCGAAGTGCAACCGACAGGTGCTACTACCGGAGATATCGTATGGGAATGGCATGCATGGGATCATTTAGTGCAGGACTATAACGCTTCCCGTTCAAATTATGGAGTAGTGAATGACCACCCCGAACTGCTTGATATCAACACCTATACTGGAACTGGTGGTGGCGGCGGTGATTGGATGCATGTCAATGCAGTAAGCTATAATCCTGATCTCGATCAAATAGTTTTTTCATCCCACAACTTGAATGAGATTTACATCATTGACCATAGCACAACCACAGCGGAAGCAGCATCGCACTCAGGTGGCAGGTGGGGAAAAGGTGGAGATTTTCTGTACCGCTGGGGTAACCCTGCGAATTATGATGAAACAGGCACCCGGGTTTTCGATGTCGTTCACTGTGCTTGGTGGGTCCCTGCCGGACTTCCCGGAGCAGGGCATCTCCTTGCCTTCAATAATCGTCAAACCGCCCGCGCATCAATGATTGTCGAGTTGGTGCTGCCGGTTGACAGTCTTGGATACTATTTGCGGGATTCAAGCACTGCTTACGGACCTGCATCACCAGTATGGAGTTACTCGGGGACGGGCTTTTACTCCCAGCATTTGGGGGGAAACCAACGACTCCCAAACGGTAACACAATCATTTCCGAGTCAACCAGTGGTTTTTTGTTTGAAGTCGATTCGACCGGACAAACAGTTTGGAGTTACAATCGCGGTGGGGAGATCGTCCGGGTACTTCGTTACGGCATGTCCGATTCTGCGGTTTCCCGGCTAGTGCCGAGCTCCGCTAAAGAAACGACAAGCATTCCAGTGAGCGTTGCGCTCACTCAGAATTATCCGAACCCGTTCAATGCTTCGACCAAACTCGGTGTCAACTTGAACGCGACTACAAGAGTGAAGCTGGCAATCTACAATACCCTCGGTGAACAAGTCGCATTGGTTGTGAATGGCAAACTGGTTGCAGGTGAGCATGAATTTGAGTGGCGAGCGGTTGACCGGAACGGCAGATTGTTACAATCAGGGGTGTATCTCTCCGTATTGGAAGCTGGGAGCTATAAACAAACCAAAAAAATGGTTCTCGTGAAGTAGCGACTTACTCTGACATCGCAATCGGTTTGTTTTTTCACGCAATCAGAACACCAACCACGAGGTAAACAATGGAAATCTTCCGCAATCTACTGATTATTGTTGCCGTTGCAACAATTCTTGTTTCAAGCTCCTGTAGCGACTCCAGTTCATCGAATCCATCAACGCCAAATGGCTTTGCTCCTGTTGGAATGAAATTGATATCGGCAAGTGGCCAGACTTTTTCGATGGGGGAGAATGATGGTCTCGAAAATGAAACACCTGTTCACACTGTCGGTTTTTCACACAATTATTGGATGGACTCTACCGAAGTTACCCAAGCTGATTATGACGATGTAATGAGAGCGTATTACTCCAGTTACTCCTCGCCCGACTGGCACACACCGTATGGCCTCGGTGATCGCTACCCTGCCTATAATGTCTTTTGGGGTGATGCTGCTTTGTATTGTAATGCCCGCAGCCGTCGTGATGGTCTCGATACCGTCTACACCTATTCACGGATTATCGGTACTCCGGGGAATCTCTGTGAATTGGAAAATCCCGTCATCGATTATTCCAAATCCGGTTATCGATTGCCTACCGAAGCGGAGTGGGAATATGCCTGTCGTGGCGGAACTACCACCGATTTCTATTGGAACAAAAATTGGAATCCATACCCGTCGACTCATGCCGACACATTGGAAGTAAACAACTATGCTGTCTGGTACGGTAACTCCTTCCAGTTTGGTTCCGACTCTGCGGCGTACGGAGCGCAAATCGTTGGGTCCAAACTTCCCAACCGTTTCGGTTTGTTCGACATGTCTGGTAATCTCTATGAATGGTGTAACGATTGGTATGGTAACTACAGCAGCTCGACAGTATCCGATCCAACCGGACCCGCGAGCGGTGATTACCGGACGATGCGAGGTGGAAGCTGGGGTAATGAATCCGACTACATCCGCGCAGGAAATCGCACGATTACCATGCCCGGTTATTCTTACTACTTCATTGGATTCCGGGTTGTCTATCCCGTGCTATAGCTCGATAGGAAAACCGAAATGCGAAGCATCGCACTGACAGCATGTTGGTTACTACTATTCGCCGCGAACGGTCTCGCGTACGGTATCGTTATCAATGAGGTAATGGCGGATAACGATACGACGGTGCTCGATCAGAACGGCGAGAATGACGACTGGGTGGAGTTATACAACCCAAGCGATACTGCGGTGTTTCTACATTCGCTCTATCTCTCCGACCGGGAGTCGAATCCGGGAAGATGGCGATTACCGGATACTACGATAGGAGCAAACAGCTACCTCATCGTATGGGCGGATGAAGACGTCACGCAAGCTGGTCTACACGCTTCCTTCAAATTATCCGCATCGGGCGAAGGAGTGTTTCTGTTCGATTCGCTCTTGTCCTTACTCGATTCAGTGAACTTTGGTGTCCAGACCACCGACATCAGTTATGGAAGATATCCCAATGGCAGCGGTGCGTTCAACTTCATGTATCCGACTTTCTCAGAGTAAAATTGCGGTGTTAATCCCGGCACGGCGGATCGCTCCGATGAGTTTTTTGTCGACACGTTGGTACATCGTTTCCGTTTGCACTTCTACATCGATCACTGGGCAGATACGCTTCGTGTTTATTACGACAATGACGAAAATAGATACCTGCCGGCACAACTGACCTACAACGATACCTTAGTATTAGATAGTATCGGCGTACGCTATAAAGGTAACTCGTCCTACACGATGTCGAGCAATACGCCGAAGAAACCGTTTGAATTCAAATTCAACGAATTCAAGGATAGCCAGTCGCTCTTCGGATTGCACCGCTTGAATGTGCATAACGGCATGAGTGATCCATCCTTTATGCGCGAAGCCATCGCCTATGGAATTGCCCGCAGATATATGCCTGCGTCGCGTACGACCTATGCCGACGTCTACATCGACAACGAATTGATCGGATTCTACTCCATCATCGAACAGATGGATAAAATATTCCTTGCCCGCCATTTTTTGAGTAATGGCTTCAATCTGTATAAAGCCGGTAACGACGGTGCTCCGCTTGCATATCGGGGCACTGTACAATCGTTGTACGAGTCTGAGTACGAGCTGAAAACCAATGAGACCGAGAACGATTGGTCGCGGTTTATCGTGATGCTCGATATGTTGAATAACGCATCCGACGGCGAATTCGTCGAACTGGCGGGCGAATACCTCGATTTCGATAGTTGCTTACGGTTGCTCGCATTCAACATGGTTTTGTCGAATTTTGACAGCTACAGCGGATCGGGTAGAAACTACTACTTCTACGATTACGAAACGATTGGAAAATTCGTGATGATGCCGTGGGACTTAAACGAAGCGTTTGGCGTTTATACCAATAGTTGGAATGTCATTACGCAGGATATCGTCGGCATCTCGAACCTAAATTCCCGCCCACTAATGCGACGGTTACTCGAAAACGATTCGCTTCGCCAAATCTACCAGAACTATATCGCCACGATGATAATAGAGATTGCGCACGCCGATTCGGTTAGCGCTATGGTAGATCGTATGCAACCGGTGATCCAGCCTCATGTCCTTGCTGACAACAATAAACTTTACACCAATGAGAACTTCTACAATAATCTCACGAGTAATGTCAGCGTCGATATCGGTCGGGTGATTCCTGGACTCAAGAATTTTTCGCGAAACCGTAACGCAAGTCTTGTCTTGCAATTGACAAGCGAGCGAGTGTATCCCGGTGATTGTGATAATAATGGAGTCGTCGATGCCTCCGACGTATTACCGATTGGCAGATACTTCCAAACGACCGGTTCAAGCCGTACGACAATAAATGTGAATTGGACGGCGCAACGAGCGCCTCGCTGGGAAAATGTTGCCGCAATGTTTGCCGATGCGAACGGCGATGGGACGGTCGATGAGCGCGATGTCGTTGGCATCGGTGTGAATTGGGGAAATTCCCATGGCAACATCATGCGCAGTTTTCCCATCGATCCCGGCGACGCCGAGTCGATCCAACCATACCGTTCAGATTTTCATACGCTCTATCGGTCGCTCATTGGTAACGACACAGCAGTCGTGGCAATGAAAACGTTGTTGGAAATGTTGTTCCAGTTTACTACCGAAAATCGACTACCGGAGGAGTATTCGTTATCGACGAATTATCCCAACCCTTTCAATCAATCGACCTTGTTCCGGTTGGCGCTTCCCGAACCGCATTCGGTAACGGTTTCCGTCTATAATGTGTTGGGACAATCGATTCCGGCGTTATGGGAGCGTAAACAACTTACCACCGGTTATCATACCCTGCAACTTGATGCAAGATCGCTATCGAATGGTATCTATTTCTATCGGATCGAGGCCGGACCCTATTGTGCTGCGAAAAAATTCACTGTGTTGAAGTAAGGAGCGAAACATGCGAAGTACTCTCTTTTGCAGTTTCTGTATTGTCTTGCTTCTAAGCGGTTGCAACAATAACGACGATGACAATTCGCTAACCCCGGCTGTAGCCTCTATCGGCTTCGCAACAGCGGGCAGCGCGATTGCAGTCGGTCAAGAAATTGAGATGTCGCTACAGGCGGACAATTTATCGGCGGATGTGTTTGCAGTAAGTATGCAGATTTCTTTTGATCAGGAAGTTCTTGCCTTTTCCGATTCTTCCGGTTGGGTGGCGGGTGACTTGTTCGGCTCCAATGCGCTGACCTTTGTGCGGACGGAGGAGTCAGTCATACGCCTTACCGTCACCCGCGTGCAGGGCACTCAACCGGGGAACGGATTTGGTACGCTATGCCGCTTAACCTTCAGTGGTCGGGCTGCGGGAACTAGCCCTTTGCAGATCGACCGGAATGAACTAAAGCTATTCGATTCCACCGGGGTGGAAATCGATCTCGCCGATATCGTTATCAACAACGCAGCGATGCAAGTGAACCAATGAGTCGATCGCATTCGTTAGCGTCTCTTTGCTTCACATTGGCGAAATTGCACGGTCGGTTTCGCTGAACCACCAATCCCCACTCATAACATAGTTATGAATGGTTCGGTTAGGAATACGATGCAGATAAGAAAAAATCCAATTTCACAACGTCGACTCCTTGTCGTGTTTATTCTCCTTCTGTTGTTCGTTCAATCGATTACGATTCCGTTTCGGCATACTTTCCGCGTCCCCTGTTACTTAGCACCGGTAACCGTTTGGAAATTGAAGTACGACGGCACCGGACAGGTGAACGGGGTTTGGGAAAAATCAATTCTCCATGAAGATATCCGCGCGGAAATGTTTCACTTCGACCGTCCAGATATCGTCGAGTTTCGTTTACATGACAGTATATCAGATGGCTGTAAAATTGTTAAAGGGGAGATTATCGGTTGGATCCACTCTCGCGAATCGAGCCATTTGGTGAAAATCACTGAAGCGGAATTAGGAAAAGCACGGGCGACTGAACTTGCTTTGAAAGCTGGCGAGCGCAGCGTCGACATCGAAGTCGAACGGGAAAATCTCAATGCTGCTTCCTATGCGCTCGAAGCATACGAACAGGAGTACCAGCGTGTAAAGCGGCTGCTCGACCAGAAACTGGTATCGGAGTCCGAGTTCCAGATCGCATCTGGACATTTAAAAGTACTGACAGCGACCCGTGATTTGGCGAAAGCCCGAATCCGGGCGCTCGAGTCCGGTGCGCGGAGCGAGGATGTTCGAATTGCCGAAGCGGAAGTAAAACGTCTGGAAAGGGATTTGGATCGTATCAGCGATATCCTCGGAAACGAAGAAGCAATCCATGCGCCATTTACCGGACTCCTGAGATTAGGAAGCGAACCCGATGTTTTACTCTCATTGGTTCGGGTCGACACCCTTGATGCGACGCTCATTATGCCGGCATCCTACTCTTCGTTTGTTGTTAATGGCACAGAAGTGAGATTGCAAGTGCTGTCAGATCCCGATAACTATGTCAATGCTGCGATCGAGAAAATCGAGTATCTTACCGGCGACAGTTCGGGAATGCGCGCTCATATTTATCTACCCAACAAAGAGAACCGATGGATGAATGGGATGACCGGTTACTGCGAAATGCAGACCGATCGCATCACCCTCATCCGAAGTATGAAAATGCGAATGGGTCGCTATAACTACTCATGGACATTTTGAGGACGAACGGTGTATCAAGAACGCTTCGTTCGTAAAGAGTATAAGTACTATGTCCCTTGGTACTCCATCGACGCGTTGCGCGAGCGGATTCTTCTCCACATGGATTACGACCCCTTCTGTCTGGAAATGTCGGATCGGATGTACCATGTTCGCAGCATCTATTACGATACACCGCATTATCTTTTTTACTACGAGAAACTTGCCGGAATAAAAATTCGAAAAAAACTGCGCATTCGCACTTACAACGAACTGACGGATAACTCACCAGCATTTCTGGAGATCAAACGAAAATTCGATAACTACATCTTCAAGGATCGCGTGAGGATTCCGTTAGCCGAAGCGACTAATCTGTTGGCGGGAAAATCAGTTGTTATTGGCGAGAAAGCTAACAATTCATCACGAGTCGCGCTCAACAAGTTTGTTTATCTTATTAATAATCTGAATCTGCGCTCCTCCATTTTAGTTACCTATGAACGGGAAGCTTTTGTTGGAAGAGAGAACCCAACAGTCCGTGCTACGTTTGACAAGAATGTCAGGAGTTACCCTCAACCCGCATTAGAGGAAATATTCCGTGAGCAGGATTTGACGACTTTTGCAAGTCAGAATTTCATTTTAGAGTTAAAATTCTACGACCGGATGCCATATTGGGCGCGGCAGATTGTCCGTGACTTCCGGTTGCACCTCCAGTCCATTTCAAAGTATTGCAACTGTTTAGAAACTTGGCATCCGTCGATGCGGAGAATTGTGAACACACTATGAATCAATTCAGTTTATTGCCGGCGTCAGGATATCCGTTAACATCGGTAGAAATCATAATTAACATTAGTTTAGCGTTTGTCATCGGAATTGTAATTACCACAGTTTATCGATTGACCAACCGTAATCGCCCGGTGAGTACATCCCTTATTCTAACCCTCATCATCCTTTCGATGGTGGTGGGAATGGTGATGATGGTGATTGGCAACAGCATCGCTCGCGCTTTCGGATTGGTCGGAGCGTTGTCGATTATCCGGTTCCGAACTGCGGTAAAGGACAACCGCGACATCGCATTTGTCTTCTTTTCTCTAGCGGCAGGAATGGCGGCAGGTGTTGGAAACTATCCGTTAGCGGTGTATGGCACCGGCGTCATTTCGCTCTTACTCTTGCTACTCGATTACATCCACTATGGGACACCACGTGCCGGAGTGTATTTGTTGCGCTTCCAAATGGTGTTGATGGATAGCGACAAAGCAGTCGTCGAAGCGATTCTCAACAAGTATCTCGCTGTACATCATCAAATATCGGTGAAATCGGTGCGGATGGGACAATTCATGGAATACAATTACTCTGTTCGCATGAAAAACAATAACCAATTGCAGGATTTCATTGCCGACTTGTCCGCAGTAGAAGGGATGGAACGGGTAAACATGCTTGCCGACGACGAAGAACCGGAATCGTAAGCAAGCAACTTCCTTCTTGCACCTATCCGCGACATCTATCAAAACCGCTTTGATAGTATCTTTTCTCGCTCGATATTTCAGATGCGAGAAATCCATGTCTGAATCGACTCTACTACAAATCGAAAATCTTGTTTGCCGCGGTTTTTCTAAAACCGGGGACATAATCCTCGAGCTCACATCGCAAAGATTCCATGAACGTAGCTGGTACCGGATTGCTGGAGACTCCGGCAGCGGAAAAACAGTATTGCTGAAAACGATTGCAGGAATGAACCCCTTTGAAGGTACGATCCGGCTTCGCAATGTTGCTTTGCAAAGCACCGTGTTAAGCGAATGGCGCAAAAGGATCCTGTTCTTACCATCAAATCCTATTCCTTTGGCAAACACAGTTGGCGAAGCGATACAACTGCCGTTTGTTTGGCGCGGCATCGTTCCACCTGATACAACTTCGATAGAGGAATGCCTCCAGAAGTTCTCCTTGACTTGTTTGTGTGATACCAGTACAGCGAATCTATCGACCGGTGAGAAAATGCGGTTGTCCCTCGCTCGAGCATTTCTTTTACGTCCCGAGCTGTTACTTTTAGATGAATCGCTTGCTCCCCTCGATACCGGAAATCGTTTGTTGGCAATAACTGCCTTTCAAGAGCTAACGGATATGCATGGAACAACAATTATTTGGGTTGATCATAATCACCCCGAGCTAACGATTTCTCCTGAAAACACTATCGATTTGCAAAGCGGAACCGCTCGGATTGTCGTATGAAGTCCGATTATGTTTCGCTGACCCTGTTCGATTTGTTGCTCTGTACGGTGATGATTCTCATTGTGGTGTTAATGTCACATCGGTCGCGATATGGATTAACGAGATCGTTTTTGTGGGGCGCGGTTCGTTCAGCGGCACAACTCATCATTGTCGGATACATACTGCAGTGGATCTTTTATGTAAACTCACTCTATTTAATTCTCTTCATTTTAATGTTACAAACGCTGATTGCCGCTTGGCAGGCGTCTCGTCGTCAAAAAGTGGTATTTACCGGCTCGCTTTTATATCTTTGGATTGCCATTGCCGGTGCTTCACTGTTCTTTCTTGCGTTCGCGGTTTTAGTCATAATTCGTCCCAGCCCACTTTGGCATGCGCCGATTCTAATTCCCATTGCCGGGATGACGATTGGAAACGCTTTAAACAGCGCAGCACTATCGTCTGAGCGGTTGTCGTCGGAGTTTCGTTTACGAAAAGAAGCGATTGAGACCGCGTTAGGACTTGGTGCAACTCCGTGGCAAGCGACTTGGGATGCGCGCCGAGAAGCGATGCGAGCGGCTGTCACTCCGGCGCTCAATCAAATGTTTGTTGTCGGAATTGTTCAACTTCCCGGGATGATGACCGGACAAATTATCGGTGGGGTGAGTCCAACTGAAGCCGTTCGATATCAATTCCTCGTGATGTATCTGATTCTTTCCGCATGTTATGGAACGGCGTGGTTAGTAGAGCGATTAATCTGGCGAAAACTGGGCGAACCTTCGGGCATATTTCTCAATGAATCTTTTTCTCATAAATCATAATCCGTCCTATCAAACTTCTTATCAACCCGGTTTCTATGCGGAACTTGCCCGCCAATCGAGAATTCTCGTCGTATATCAACAGAAGTGGGGAGACCGCGCTCCCGAGTATGAGTCGCCGCAAAAGATTGCCGACAATTTCTGGATAGTCTATCGTCGACCCTTTGCACCCTACCGTCTGATGCTGTTTTCCGAACGCTTGGCACAATGGGATCGCACACTGTTTGATCGACAGATGAAACGGTATTGTCAATTACTCGGTTGGTCGCCAGACATTGTCGAATTCACACATCCGATTTATCGCGAGCACTATCACTGCAAGACCGGCACAAAAAAAGTGTTCTGGTTGATTGACCATTACTCAGAAGTCCCCGGCAATAAACCGGTACAAGTTGGGTATCTCGCCGCCAATGAGAAGGAATCTGCTCGCAACGCCGATTTAGTCATCGCTACAGCGCGGGAGTTGGTTAACCGGTTTGGGCAGTATGCTAAACAAATTCGTTTCTTGCCGAATTCCGCCGACCGCAATCATTTTCAGCCACGATGGCTTCGCGATGCTCCAGTTCCTGAAAGAATCAAGAAAATTCCACGACCGATTTTTGGTTATGCTGGAAACATCAACGCAATATCTGATTGGAAAAGTCTCCGACTACTCGCGCAAAGTCGTCCAAACTATTCGTTTGTTTTGTTCGGATCGATGGACGGTCCCCGAGAGTTCTATGCCTCAGGTGACTTTGCACAGGCAATGCTGCTGCCCAACATACATTACATGGGAAAAGTTCCAAATGAAGAGCTGGCGGCGATGTATACCCATTTCGATGTTGGCTTGGTGCTGGACGCGATCAATGAATTCTCGTTGACTCGCAACCAGAACAAAATCTATCAGTATCTATTGGCGGGGCTACCGGTAACGGGACCTTTTGCACAACCCGATTATGAGTCATTTTCGTCGTTACTCCATCTCTTCCGCGACCCACGCGATTGGCCGGAGCTATGTGATGCGGCACTGCAGACCAATGATGAAGCACATGCCCGGATTCGACGCGCCTATGCTGAACAAATCGATATGGAACAGATAATTCGATTCAGGATTTCACTATATGAAGCGTTACTAACAAACCGCCCGTTACCTGAGTTTGAGTACCCATTCCTCGATTCTGTTTCCGGGTGATTGGAAGACGGATGAGAACCGACAAGTTGTGTTGCTTCGCAATCTCACTCCAGGCTTGATATTTGTCATTTACGAAAGCGGTGTTCTGTTCGTATCATTAACCAGCACATCGAGATTTTAAATTGATCTGAAACAGGAAATAACTGTGGCACCATTACGCGACGCTTGTTATGAAGCGCTCAAAACCATTAAGTACCCTGGATTAAGCCGCGACATCGTGTCGTTCGGTTTAATCAACGAATTAACCGTCGAAGGGAAGAAAGCGGTTGTCAAAATTGTTTTAACCACACCCGATACTTCGATTTCAAAAACATTGGGGGGAGAAATTCGGGAAGTTCTCCACAAGGTGTCCGGTATCGATGACGTGGAAGTGTATGCCCAGCATCTGCCGCCGAAGTCGCCGCAGATTGGTGGACATGGCACCCCGGGAGTACCCGCGGAACCGTTGGTGCCGGGTGTTAAGCATATTGTTGCGGTTGCTTCCGGGAAAGGTGGCGTC
Source organism: bacterium (assembly GCA_030247525.1). Lineage (NCBI taxonomy): Bacteria > bacterium. Next base: position 12,081 of record JAOTSC010000074.1, read on the forward strand.
GGCAAATCCACTGTTACGGTGAACCTTGCTTTGGCGATGGCGCAGTTAGGGTATAAAGTCGGCATCATGGATAGCGACATTTACGGGCCATCATTGCCTATGATGGTCGGCATCGAAGAAGCGCCCTATGTCGCCGAAGGAAAATTAGTTCCCCATGAAAAGTTTGGTGTTCGGTTGATGTCGATTGGTTTTTTAATCCCCACCGATCAAGCGCTCATCTGGCGCGGGCCGATGGTGATGGGAGCGGTCGAACAACTATTGAAAGATGTTCACTGGGGTGAGCTCGATTTTCTCTTTGTCGATATGCCGCCCGGAACCGGCGACGCACAATTGACCTTATCGCAAAAAGTGAAGCTCTCTGGAGCGGTAATCGTTACCACACCGCAGAATCTCGCATTGCTCGATGCGAAAAAAGGGGTTGCGATGTTTCAGAAAGTGGAAGTCCCGATTCTTGGAATCGTCGAGAATATGTCGTACTTCCATTGTCCGAATTGCAATACTCGTACCGATATTTTCTCGAACGGCGGTGGGCGTCGTGAAGCTTTGCGATTGGGTGTGCCATTCTTGGGCGAAGTACCGCTGAATGCCGGGATTCGTGAAGCTGGCGACAACGGCGAACCAGTGGTGGTCGCGCAACCAGAGTCGCATACAGCGGAAGTATTCCGCAACATCGCCAAATCGGTCGCCAACTTATGTAAGTAATATATATTCTCGACATTCCTGTCGCGATGAATGCAGATATTTGTAGTTACAAAAATATTTGCGAATGCCATTTTATAGGAAAATATCATGCCAACCGAACCAGAAATAATGGATGCCCTGTCAGGCGTCTTTGATCCCGAAACGGGACTCGATATTGTTAGTATGGGTTTAATCTACGATGTCTCAATTGTTGAGAAATCGGTACAAGTGAAGATGACGTTGACGACCCCAGGTTGTCCATTGTCCGACCGGCTATCCAGTGGAGCCCGTAACGCAGTTTTGGAATTAGAAGGCGTCGAGGATTGCCATGTCGCCATCGTTTGGGATCCGCCGTGGCACCCCCGGATGATGTCCGATGAAGCAAAATTGCAGCTTGGTTTTAAGCTGTGACCCAACTTGATAAACAGGAAATCTGGGAAGGGTGGGACGATCCGCTCGCCGATGTTGCTCGTTTTTTACAAGCGGCAACCCCGCATGCCGTCGCTGAGCAATTGTACCACCTCGTATTACGGGAACAGACGGTCGACCGGATGGTTGCCGAGGGACTCGACCCGCAAGATCCTCAAGCCGCACGTAGTTTTTTCGCCGAACACATTGCCGAGCTGAATACCGCGGCACACAACCGGTTACTGGAAATCTGCTCTGCCATCGCTTCGCAAGAAGGTTGAGGAGGTTAGGCACTCTAGCCTGACGTGGGTACAGATAGGTCTCCAGACCTGTATTTGCCTGATTCTTCCGTAGGGGCGTATGGCATACGCCCCAAAACCGTGACAGATACCTTCCTTTCGCGGTGTGGGTAGGGGCGGATCACCGTATCCGCCCGAATTGGAGGTTCTGACTAATTCCGTAGGGGCGTGCCGCGCACGCCCATTTATTACCGAAATGTTTCCATCCGAACCTTTGCTAAGCAAATCCAATATGAACGAAGAGTACCCGCAAGTCTACCTCGATCACTTCCAACAGCCACGTTATGTTGGGGTTCTGGAACCGTGTTCACATCGAGCAGCGTTGACGACGAATCACCCCGGTTGTCACGATCAATTGGAATTGTATCTCCGAATTGTTGATGATGTGATCGAGGATATCCGGTTTCGCGGACGATTATGTTCCGGCTCACTTGCCGCCGCTTCGTTGCTTTGTACGAAACTCCACCGACAATCCGTTTCGGTGGCACAATCAATTACCGAACAGGATTTGCGTATCGAGTGGGGAGTGGTTCCTCCCGGAAAAGAACATTCCCTAAAGCTGGTAATCGACACTTTACAGCTTGCGATAAAATCTCCGGAATAACGTGATTGCCCCGGAAAATCGCTACTTGACTCGAACCGGTTTACCCGCTATCTTTGCAATGCTCAAGGAACAATTTTTGGGCCTGTAGCTCAGTTTGGGAGAGCACCACGTTCGCAACGTGGGGGTCAGCGGTTCGAGCCCGCTCAGGTCCACTGCAGTATCCAATCATTTCGCAATACGATAGTCTTCGTGTATGGTCAGGATAGCGGTTCGAGCCCGCTCAGGTCCACTGCAATATCCAATCATTTCGCAATACGATAGTCTTCGTGTATGGTCAGGATAGCGGTTCGAGCCCGCTCAGGTCCACTTACAAATACCGCGATATAAATCGTCGCGGTTTATCGTCTAATCATTGGAGCCGGCCCATTGGGTTTGGTCCCGCGCAAGGTACGAAGGTTTAACCCCGCCAGGTCCGGAAGGAAGCAACGGTCTACCTGATTCCCTGTGCCGCGGGTCGCCGAACCCACTGAGCCGGTTTCTCGATATGTCCATACGACAGACCACAGAATAGTCTGTCGACATATTGCCAATCTTCTGATCGATTTTCTACTGCAACCCTTTTTCTTTTCCTCAATCCTGTCTATCTTACTGGTTACAACATATACAGTTGGATTCTTTGTGTCCTATATCGTATTAGCGCGCCGTTACCGCCCGCAACGCTTCGATGAAGTCATCGGACAAAATCATGTCACGGGCACTCTCACACGCGCCTTGAATCAAGGCAGAATCGCACACGCCTATCTATTCGGTGGGCCGCGCGGCGTTGGTAAAACCACAGTTGCCCGTATCCTTGCCAAAGCTGTTAATTGCGCGGTTGGCGATACCGCCGAACCGTGCGGCGTTTGCGATAGCTGTGTCCAGATTACCGAAGGGCGCAGCCTTGATGTGCTGGAAATCGACGCCGCCTCCAATCGTGGGGTCGAAGATGTCCGCAACTTGCGGGAGAATATCCGGTTCGCACCCTCGGTCGGCCGGCGGCGGGTTGTAATAGTCGACGAAGTCCACATGTTCACCAAGGAAGCGTTCAATGCCTTCCTCAAGACCTTGGAAGAACCCCCGGAGCATGCCGTCTTCATCTTAGCGACGACCGACGTCCATCAAGTTCCACCGACGGTGTTATCCCGGTGTCAACGCTTTGAATTCCGCCGACTCGATGCCGCTGAAGTCGCCCACCACTTAACCGATTTGGCGTCAAAGGAGGGGCTTTCCCTCGATCCCGGTGCAGCTGCAATTCTTGCTCGCAGGAGCGACGGTTCCTTACGTGATGGACTCTCGCTACTTGATCAGATGATTGCTTTTTCAGGCGGCGAAGTCACCGAGTCTGATGTCATTACAGCGCTCGGATTAATCCGCAGGGAGCGATTCTTTGAAGTGACCCGGATGATTCGTGAACACGATTTGGTAAATTCCTTTTCTTTTGTTTCCGAATTGATGGATACCGGAGCAGACCTCTTCGACTTTGTCCGTGGGTTGTTGGAACACTATCTCGTATTACTACGCGTGAATGTAATTGGAAATGCCAGTTCCTTCGCTCTGACACCGGAAGAACGCATCCGCTACGAACAGGAAGCCCCCCTCTTCGATGAAGGGGATTTATTGCGGATGCTGAAAATGACCGCCGATTCGGAACTAACGATGCGCGGCAGTTACAATCCCCGTTTGCGGGTCGAACTGTTGTTGCAACGCCTCATCCGCTTAGACCGTACCATCGACTTAGCGAAATTCATAACTGCCATCGAAACGGCCGCAGCAAACCCCTCATCCGAACCGGCGCAAAAAAAAACGCTAACGAATCCAACACCACCAACTAATACTCCTGTTGCCATACGCACTGCTCCGCGTATTCAATCGGAGACACCCGATGCCCGGATCGCATCGGCGGGAACGCTGGAAGAGCGATTGGCTGCGCTAATTGCGGAGTACCCGGCATTACAGGAACTCAAAGACAAATTCGGTCTGATTGCAATCCCCGATTAAAACCGTACGTTGGACATTTTTGTCCAACGGGCGTTTCCCAATGGCTGACTAAGGTTATGTTTGTTAAGTAAGGAAGTCCGAATGAATTTTCCCTTTGGCGGTGGTATCAACCCGTTTGATATGATGCAGCAAGCTTCGCAACTTAAAACGAAGCTCGCTGAAATGAAGACGAATCTACAAAAGATAGAATTGACGGAAAGCGCGGCTGATGGAAAAATCGTTGTGGTCTCGACTGGCGATGGTACGATAAAATCGATAACCATCGATCCCGATTACTACGCAGCTACCGATTCCAAGCTTGTTATGGATGAATTGCAATCTGTTGTAAACCGAATCCTTACGCGCGCGAAACAAGAATCACTCACACATCTAAAAGAGGCGGCGGGTCCTTTTGCAAGTATGCTTGGCAGTCTTGGTGTAGATATCTAAGGTATTGTGT
>JAOTSC010000075.1 GCA_030247525.1 bacterium
CAGTTGGGATGTACGAAGATGGCTCTCCCGGGGAGATTTTTATTAAGATGTCGAAAGAGGGATCGACAATTTCTGGATTGATGGATGCGTTCGCAACTTCGATATCGATGGCGTTGCAGTATGGCGTTCCTCTGAGGGTGCTGTCGAGTAAATTCCAGCGGATGCGGTTTGAACCATCCGGTTTTACAATCAATCCCGATATCCCTTCCGCAACATCGATCATGGATTACATTTTCCGGTGGTTGGAAAAGAAATTCATGGTCGTTGCCGAAAATGGAACGGTTGGTGATTTACGTCGCACTACCCGCAGCGACGACGATGAAACGAGTAGTAAAGCAAATCGTTTCGATATCGTTTTAGAAACCGAAATCCCCGACCCGAAACAAGTAGAGTTGTTTAGTGTTGCAGAGGGCAATGAAGGTCCCGCTTGTCCGGAATGCGGGAACTTGACTGTTCAGCGGGGAAGTTGCTACTATTGTACGGTTTGCGGCGCTTCTGCCACCGGTTGCAGCTAACTCCAGGTGTCGGAAAAAATTGAAAACGGGGGGTACTGCGTTGCAGTGCCCCTCTTTTCGTTGTATTGTAACTTGTTTATTCTAATTGATTTATCGAACTCATTGCAATCTATCCCAAGCTGTGAGATAAGGTATGACCTTAGATTGGTTACAGGAACTGCGGCACTGCTGCCATTCCGAAGACGCTTTCCAAGCGGCGCTCAAGCTGATTGCGAAAGCAGGTGTTGCCGTTTACGATTCCGACACGGAGAGCAGCGCTTTGAGCGCTGTTCCACCACGGGTTACCCGTGAGCGGCTTCAAAACAACCATACTTTTATCTCGGAAGTCCTCCATACGCAAAGCGGTTTAGTCGTAGTAGTCGATCGCGATACCCGTATTGTTCTTTTTAGCCATGCCTGCGAAAAAATGTCTGGTTATGTCGCTGCCGAAGTCTTTGAGAAAACCTTCTGGGAGGTGTTCCAACCGGATGTCGGAGAGGACAAATTAAATCGCTGGTTCACTGAAGTTATCGAACAAAAATCACCCGCCAAGACCAAACACAAAATTCGCCGGAAAAGTGGTAAATACCGTTTTGTCGAATGGGATGTAACCGTCATGCTCGACAGTTCCGGAGAAGTAGAATACATCGTAGTAACCGGGATTGATGTCACCGACCGCACCATTGTCGAAGAGGTTATGGAGTTACTCTCATCGGCAGTAGAGTACACTTCGGAAACGATATTGATTGGAAAATTCGACAAGAAAGACGCACTACCGATTATTCAATTCATCAATACCAGTGGTTGCCGATTGACCGGTTTCGACGAAGCGGAAATCATCGGAAACCGGTTAAATATCTTTTTCGGCGAAAGCAATCATGTTGCAGCGTTACAGGAATCGCTATCCAGAGTTAAGCTCGGTGAATCGGTTTCCATCGAAGCGGAAATCCACTGCAAGGACAATCGTGTGATTGTTGCGACTGGTGCGATTTCTCCAGTTATCGATGACAGCAAGCAGGTGACAAATTTCGTCGCAGTATTCCACGATGTTACGGAACAGCGCCAATTGGAAAAGGAGCTGCTTGAGCGCGAGCAACTTTACCGAACGTTAGTAGAGTTATCCTCAACAGCAATCGTCGTACATAGTGGCGGCAAAATTCTTTTCGCTAATCAATATGGCACACAACAGGTAGGCGCTAAGAACCCCGAAGAGTTGATTGGTCGATCAGTTTTACAGTTTGTACATCCTACTTCGCTTCCGACCGTTGTAGAACGGATAAAAACGATGGTAGAAAAAGGTGAGAGTGTTCCGTTATTGGAAGAAGTATTCCAAAAACTCGATGGTACCCCATTTCATGTCGAAACTGCCGCCTCACCAATCTTATTTCAAGGTAAACCGGCAATACTGACGGTCGTTCGCGATATCAGCGACCGAATCCAACAGCAAAATGCGCTTAGGGAAAGCGAGCAACGACTTAATCTTGCCTTACAAGGAGCAAATCAAGGAGTTTGGGATTGGAACGTCAAAACCGGAGAAGTATTCAACATCGGTTGTGCTGAGATATTGAAATACACTGAGGATGAGTATGAACAACTCGGCGGCAGGTGGCGGAAATTTGTTCACCCGGATGACCTTCCACAACTGCATCGTAAGTTTAGCGAACATATCCGGGGTTTAACACCGCATTACGAATGTGAATATCGGGTATTAGATCGATCCGGTGAATGGCGATGGGTTTTAGCGAATGGACAGGCGGTTGAATGGGACGAAGCAGGCAACCCGGTACGCATCGCAGGCACCCGAATCGACATCACTCGACTGAAAGTTACTGAAGAAGCACTTCAGCAAAGTTCGGAGAAATTTCGTTCGTTGTTCGATTCGGCAAATGACGCGATATTGATCATGGATCGTTATCAGTTGACTGACGTAAATCCAAAAGCTCAAGAAATATTCGGTTACACCCGCGATGAAGTAATCGGAAAAACACACTGGGATTTATCGCCGATTACACAACCTGACGGTAAACTATCGCGAGAATATGGGATGCAACTCATCGATGAGTGCCTCGCGGGGAAGAAATTCATTTTTGAATGGCAGCATACCCGCAAAGATGGCACTTTATTCGACGCCGAAGTAAGTCTCAGTCGTGTTTTACTCAAAGGCACAACTTATCTGCAGGCGATTGTTCGCGATATCACCGAATGGAAGACTGCCATTACTGAGTTAAAAGAGTCAGAGCACCGTTACCGCAGCATTGTAAATGCAATTGGTGATTACTCGTATATCCTGAAAGTTTCATCCGACGACTCTGTAATGTTTGAATGGACCTCGGATACTGTACTTGCGATTATGAGTCCTGGAAGCGATGGAGCCGATTTCAAACGCTTCCGCGAAATTGTCCATCCTGAAGATGTAAGTGGATTCGCTGCGAAACTCGCGTTGAGAAAATCCGGTGTTACCTGTTCCGGTGAGTATCGCGTGGTTCTTCCCGGAAACGATATCCGCTGGTTGCGCGATATTGGCGTCCCTGTAAAGAATGCAAGAACCGGCACAGTTGAACGAATCTATTGTGCCGCCCACGATATCACCGATCAAATGAATCTGTGGAAAAAAATATCGGAAAGCGAACAGCGTTACCGTCGTTTATTCGAGGAATCACCCATAGGGCTATGGGAATTCGAATGTAGTGAAGTAACCGAATACTTATCAGGAGTCTTGGATATTCTACCGGAAAAACTCGCACTAAATTCAATAGTTTTTCAGGAAAAAATAGTCAGTCATCTCCGTCGATTAAAAGTGCTCGATATCAATAATGCCGCTTGTGCATTCTTCCGGGCACCGGATAAAGAGGGATTGTTTCGCAACTATACCGATATATTATCCACAATGAATTTTGAGTTGAACCGATCTGACATAATCGAGTTCTTCGCTGGCAAGTATCACATGGAGTTTGAGAGCACCATCCGTACTCCGTGGTTTCCGGAAGAAATCCATGCCCAAGTTACGATTAATCTCCTCGACAAAAACCGGTTATTAGTTGGCTTTGTCGATATAACCGAGCTAAAACATGCGTTGTCGCAAATCAAAGAATCCGAGGAGAAATTCTCGCTGGTGTTTCACTCGACACCTGATGTGTATACGGTAACAACTCTTAACGAAGGTCGCTTTGTCGAAATCAATGATACATTTTCTACTGTAACCGGATACACCCGCGAAGAAGCAATCGGAAATACATCGCTCGATCTCAAGATCTGGCGGAACATCGATCAACGCCAGGCAATTGTAACGAGATTGCAAAAAAATCGAGCGCTCCAAAACATCGAGATTCAACTGCAAATGAAATCCGGCGAATTACGCGATTTCATTTACTCGGCTAAAGTTATTCAATTGGCAAACAATGAATACTTGCTATCACTGTTTCACGATATCACTGAACGAAAACATAGTGAACGAGTTGCAATTGAAGCGACCGCCCGGTTTCAGTGGGTGGTAGAAAATGCTCCTGCGGTTGCGATTCAAGGAATTTCACCCGACGGTATCGTTGTTCGATGGAATCAGTACTGTGAAAAGCTTTACGGATACTCCGAAAAGGAGGCAGTAGGTAGGAAATTAGGTGAGCTAATCCTTGCAGAGGAGGATGAGACTGCGTTTGAAACAATGCTGAAGAATATCCTGAGAACGGGTGAATCTTCTGAGCCACAGGCGTGGCAAGTTTATGACCGCAACCGGAAAAAACTTTGGGTGTTATCTTCGATCTTTCCTATTCTTGTCGACGATGAGGTGCTTGAAATCTTTTGCATGGACGTTGATATTACTGACATCAAACATGCTGAAGAAGAAATCCGCGAACGGGAAGAACGATACCGGACATTAGCTACAACGATAAATGATATTCTATTGGAGATCGATGCTAATGGCGTATTTCAGTTTGTAAGTCCAAATGTTACAAGAATTCTTGGCTATGAGCAGGATGAACTGACCGGTAAAATGTTTTTTGCTTTTGTAACCTCTCCCGAGGTTCAATTACAAAAAACTATCTTCGAACAATTCATTTTAACCGGTAAACCGGAAAGTATGGAGATGACAATTCGCCATAAAAACGGCGAGAAAATCATCTTTGAAGTAGCGGCAAAATTGTTTACCCGACCAGACAGCGATCTAAGGATCGTTGCAGTGGCGCGTGAAATAACCGACCGCAAACGACTGGAGGAAGAACGGTTACGCAGTCAGAAGCTCGAATCGTTGGGAATTTTAGCGGGCGGCATCGCACATGATTTCAACAATTTATTAACTGGTATTGTCGGCAGCATCTCCTTCGCGAAGTTGTTTCCCGATAGCCGGGAAGATTCGGCGAAACTATTGGAAGAAGCCGAGCGGACAGCGCTTCGGGCAAAAGATCTAACCCATCAACTTCTGACCTTTGCAAAGGGTGGTGAGCCGATCCGAAAAACAGCAGATCTTGCGAAGATTATTCGCGATACCGTTTCATTCTCCTTACGGGGTTCCAAATCAACTTCGGAAATCGAGTTACCGGGTGATTTAGCTGCGGTCGATGTCGATGAAGGTCAAATAGGACAAGTATTTCAAAATCTTGTTATTAATGCCAGTCAAGCGATGCCAGGTGGTGGGAAAGTTCGTATCACCGGAAGAAATCTTACATTCGGTGATCCACTGCCTTCGCAGTTAACCCCCGGCGATTATGTAGCGATTCTGGTTTCCGATAACGGAATTGGGATAAAAGAAGAACACTTGAGTCGGATTTTTGATCCATACTTCACCACCAAACAGTCGGGAAGCGGTTTGGGACTTGCATCTGTCCATTCGATTCTGATGCGGCACGACGGTTGGGTTTCGGTCGAGTCCAGTGTCGGATTCGGCACCACTTTTACGATTTATCTTCCTGCATCGAAAACAAAGCACACATCTACCGTTGCAGTGGAAGATAAAGTAGAGTGCGGCAAAGGGAGGGTCCTTGTACTTGATGATGAGGAGATCATTCGAACATTGTTGAAACGAATATTGGAGCATCTTGGGTATGAGGCAGTTACAACCGGAGAGGGATCTGAAACCATCGAAGCATATCAATCTGCTATTGCTGAGAAAAAGCCCTTCGATCTGGTCATTATGGATTTGACGATTCCCGGAGGAATGGGAGGTGTCGAGACGATTAACAAACTATCTCAAATTGACCCTCAGGTGAAAGCAATAGTCTCCAGTGGATATTCAAACGATCCGGTGATGGCAAATTATCGGAAATACGGTTTTTCCGGGGTGGTCGCGAAGCCTTACGTACTCAAGGAGATTAGCCAAGTAGTGCGCGAAGTGCTGCATTCTCAAATACCGGTTTCGTGAGTTTTATGTCCCTTAACATTAAATTCACATCGATTTTGTATTTCATGGTAGGGATGGCATAGGAGTCCACCGTGAATCGTGAAATGATCTACATCGTCGAAGACGAAGACGACATCGCAGAGTTAGAACGGTACAACTTGATCCGTGATGGCTATCGAGTTAAAGTATTTGGCACTGGGGAAGCTGCACTTGAACAAATCAAGACGGAGCCACCTGATTTACTATTACTCGATCTGATGTTGCCCGGTATCGATGGATTGACTGTCTGCCGACGTATTAAAAATGAGTTTTTCAAAGCGACGTTTCCAGTAATCATGGTTACTGCTAAAGGGGAAGAGGCGGACATCGTCACTGGTCTCGAATTAGGCGCCGACGATTATATTGTGAAACCGTTTAGTCCGCGGGTGTTATTGGCACGGGTTAAAAGTGTTTTACGACGGCAGCAGACTTCTGAAGTCGAAATTGACAATGAATCGATAAAACACGATGCAATGTCGATACTTCCCGACCGTCACGAAGTGATTGTCGAAGGTAAGCCGGTTAAATTAACTGGCACCGAATTTCGTATTTTGTATGCATTAGTACGCCGGGTCGGCAGAGTGTTTACTCGCTATCAGTTAGTCGATTTTGCCCGCGGCGGTGATGCAATGGTCACCGATCGATCCATCGATGTTCATATCGTCGCGATTCGGCGAAAATTGGGCGAGATTGGAAAACTGATCGAGACCGTCCACGGCGTTGGTTATCGTTGTAAGGAGTAGAGATTGCCGCGACACCCGTTATTGCGACAACTATCGATTTTTCTTTTTTTCACGCTACTGGTGTCGCTGGTAATCGCACTTACAACAGTTTATATATCACTCCGGTCGATTCGGGAGCAACAACTGTTTTCCGAGTTGGAATTGCGCGCGATTCTTATCCAGGATGTGTTACCAGAATCACTGCGAGATCTATCCTCACCTCAAATCGACTCACTACTCAAACCGATCGCACTCCACGGACAAACCCGGATAACACTATTTGATTCTCATGCGAACTTGATCGGAGACTCCCATTTTCCGGGTACATCGATTGCCGAAACAGATATTCGACCAGAAGTAGACCAATCGCTGAAAACCGGCAGCCATCATATCATCCGGTTCTCTACTTCCGAACATAGCACGAATTTGTATGTAGCGCAGCGAGCGATTCTCGCAAGTAACGATACTGTTGTTATTCGCCTCGCTGAATCTCAAGATTTAATTAATGCTTCAGTCGCTCCGCTCCGAAAAAGAATGTTACTGATAGGTGCAGTGATTTTAATCGTTATGTCGATCATGGGATGGTTACTGGCAAGGCGTGTTACGCTTCCACTCGATGATGTTCTCAATCATGCGCAAAGTTTTGCAGCCGGAGATTTGCAGCACCGGCTCCCGGTATATGACGAACCGCTGGCAAAGGGATTGGCAACGGCATTGAATGAAATGGCGAAGACGCTCGACCACCGGATGATCGAAGTCGTCCGGCAACGCAATGAATTGGAAGCCTTGTTATCGAGTATGGTTGAAGGGGTAATCGCGGTTGATTCTCACGGGTATTTACTGAGAATGAATCGCGCAGCCATCGGGTTGCTGGGTCTGGAACAACCGCCAGCGACCGGAAAATTGTTGGTGGAAATCGTTCGCCATACCGGTTTGCAGCGGATGGTAGAGACTGCGCTCGCCGGCGCTGGCTTTCTCGAAGAACGTATTACTTTACCCGGCAAAGAACCGCGCACCGTACAAGTCCACGGCACATTGTTGCCGGGCGAATCAGGTCAAAAAACCGGCGCTGTAATCGTCATCAACGATATGACCCGGATCGAAAAATTGGAACGAATTCGCAGCGAATTTGTCGCCAATGTTTCCCACGAATTGCGTACGCCGATCACTTCGATAAAGGGATTTGTCGAAACGTTACGCGACGGCGCCATCGACGATCCCGACGAAGCGAAACGCTTTCTCGACATCGTCTATCGTCAAAGCGAACGGTTGAATTCCATCATCGAAGATTTGCTGAATCTCTCACGCATCGAACGGGAAGAGAAAACGCTCGAGCGAGAACCGTGTAATCTCGCCGACACCCTGCGTCCGCTAACCGCGGAATTTCAGGAGCGCTGTAACGCGAAACAAATTCCCTTTACGACTGAATGCGATCAGGAAATTGTCGTGAATGCGAATGCGCAACTCTTGCTCCAAGCCGTATCGAATCTGCTTGATAACGCTTTTAAATATGGCGGCGGGAGACCAATCGCCATGCAGATTAAAAAATCGGAAGAACAGGTTTTAATATCAGTTATCGATCACGGGGCAGGCATTCCAGTGGAACATTTGGAACGCATCTTTGAGCGGTTCTATCGCATCGACGCCGCCCGCAGCCGCAGCCTCGGCGGTACTGGACTTGGCCTCGCCATCGTGAAACACATTGCAAATTCCCACGGGGGATTTGTAACGGTCGATAGCAATCTCGGCAGCGGTTCCACGTTTACCATTCACCTACCAGTATAACAACATAAGTTAGGGTGTACCTCGTGTTCACCCAAAGTGCCGATATACGAGTAAGGGCGAATCTCGTGTTCGCCCAAAGAAAAAGGGCAGACGCAATAGTCTGCCCTTTTCTTTTAACTGTTACCGTGACAAGAATGAGATATTTGATTCACTCCCATTTCTTGTCTTTGCGAGGAACGCAGGTCGCAACCTTGTGCGACCAAAGTGACGTGGCAATCTCATTCATGAAAACAAGTATTTGTTTATAAGATCGCCACGTGATTCTGTGCTATTTCACTTGCGCAGAATTCCTCGCAAACTAAATTTTCGGCCCGGCGGCAATCACTTCCGGCGGACAACCATCGGCGAACTTCTTGAAGTTCTCGATGAATCGCGCTGCCAGCGAACGATACCGCTGGTCATACTCTTTCTTGTTGTTCCACTCTTCCGACGGGTACATCACTTTATCGGGTACCCCTTCGCAAGTCTTCGGTACTTCAAAACCGAAAACCGGATCGGTGTAGTACTCGACGTTATCGAGTTTCCCGTCGAGCGCACCATTCAACAGGTTACGAGTATGGCGAATCGAAATTCGGTGTCCGATTCCATACGGTCCGCCGACCCAACCGGTGTTGAGCAGCCAGCACTTCGCCCCGTGATGCAGAATCTTATTCTTGAGAATGTCGGCATACTTGGCGGGGTGATGCACCATGAACGGTCCGCCGAAGCAAGCGGAGAAGGCAATTTCCGGTTCGCGGCCGAGACCGACTTCGGTTCCGGCAATCTTCGACGTGTAACCGCTGATAAAGTGATACATCGCCTGTTCCGTGGTCAGCCGCGCGATGGGAGGCATTACGCCCGACGCGTCGCAGGTCAGGAAAATGATGTTTTCGGGATGGCCGCCCATCTTCTCCGGCACCGAATTATCGATGAAGTCGAGGGGATAGCTGGCGCGGGTATTTTCGGTGAGCGCTTCATCTTCGAGATCGATTCTACGCGTTATCGGATCGATGGTGACATTTTCGAGAATCGTACCGAATTTCTTCGTACAGGCGTAGATTTCCGGTTCGGCGGTTTGCGACAGGTGAATCACTTTCGCATAACAGCCATTCTCGAAATTGAAGATGCCTTCTTCACTCCAGCCGTGCTCATCGTCGCCGATGAGGTTACGGTTCGGATCGGCTGACAACGTCGTCTTACCGGTACCGGAGAGACCGAAGAAGAGTGCACTCTTGCCATCTTTCCCGATATTCGCGGAACAGTGCATCGGCATCACCTGTTGGAACGGGAGCAAGAAATTGAGAATCGTGAAGACACTCTTCTTGATTTCCCCGGCGTAGGCGGTGTTGCCGATGATGCACAATTTCTGTGCGAAGTTCAAGGCGATGTAGGTCTTGCTCGCCGTCGAATCGATTTGCGGAATCCCTTGGAAGCCGGGCAGCGCGAACACTGTGAAGTCGGGTACGAACCGCTTGTATTCATCCAAGGTTTCGGGGCAAATCAACATATTGCGAGCGAAGTGCGCGTGCCACGCGAATTCGGTCACGACGCGGACATTGAGCCGGTAATTCGGGTCGGCGCCGGCGTACACGTCCTGTACAAACAGGTCGCGGCCTTGGCAGAAACCCTGCATCCGGGAAAAGAGTTCGTTGAATTTGTCGATTTGGAAGGGGCGGTTGTATTCCCCCCACCAGATATTCTGGTCGGTCGACTCTTCCTTTACGACGAATTTGTCGTTGGCGGAACGGGCGGTATGCTTACCGGTGAAGGCAAGAATCGGCCCCATGTGCGAAATACTCGCTTCGCCGCGGAAGATGATTTCCTCGTATAGCGCTTCCGTTGGAAGATTCCAATAGACTTTGCGCAAATTATCGAGGCCGAGATACTTCAAGCCGTAATCGGCTTTTCGTGCCTGCGCAATTTTCTCGGCAGGAGTCAAAATGTTCAGGATGTTGTTCATAACGGTTTCCGTTTCCTATCGATTGGGGTCGCAATACAACCCGTAAACAATGAACATAAATTTCAAATCAAAAGTCTCTTATAAATTCAAATGATAAATTCAGTGCAATATCGCAATCCTACGTTCGGTATTGTCTTTGCGAGGAACGCAACGTAATGCGAAGCACGCAGTGAAGTGACGTGGCAGTCTAATGTCATTGCGAAGGGCATAGCCCCGAAGCAGTCCCAGCAACATTCAAAGATCAAGCAGCATCGACCTCTACTCGGTACTCCATCATATTCGGATTTGAGGTTCGTTTCGATGCATCAAGGATCTCGATCCCAACGGGATTTCCTTCGGCATCGTAATCGATTATAACCCCTTGGTGCGTCTCATCGCTCTCGACAACACCCTTGTCAGATAGCACGATCTGAATCGCATCTGCGTCTTTATGATAGACAATTTTCATACTTTCCCCCGGTATTTCTCTATCTTACTTGTTCGATAAACGGTTACTACAACCATTTCGTTTTCAATCCAGTCTATAATCACTCGAAGTAAATATGCTGTTCCACTCAGCAGTACCATCTTCTGATATATTTTACGTTTGATATCGACTTGTTGAATTTCATCGGGAGACGACACCGCTTCTACTACCCATCGGGTATCGATGGATCTTCGTTTCATCTCATACTTTGCATGTTCGGTGAAGCGTATGGTTTTCATAATTCTTCTTGAACAGATTTCCGCAATTCATCCGATTCCACTTTTGGTTTTGCATTTTTTGCAGGTCTGGAGACCTGTCAGTACCCACCGCGACAAGAATGTCGCGGCCACGTTGTAGGGATTCGATTTATCGAACCCGGTGGGCGTATGCCATACGCCCCTACTGCCCATTCCCCATTGCCGCTTCAGCGAAGGCGAGGATATGACCATCGGGATCGCTGGCGTAGGCGACGTAATCACCCCAATTCCGGAGTTGTATCGGACTAATCGCCGTCGCGCCTAACTCAATCGCATGTTCGTAATACAGGTGTGCATTGAGCAATACGAGATACAATTCCACCCGCGGCGACTTATCGGTCACTTTGGTCAAATCGGGAAATTTCCCCGGGTGCTTGGGATCGTGCAACAGTTTTGTTATTCCGCGTTCCGGCATTAGACCGAGTTTGAAAGAGTGATTGTCAAAGAGCGCAAATTCGGTCATACCCGGAACATTGAGTACCGGTTCCTGTTGCAATAGCTGCTGGTAGAATTCCGTACTTCGCTGCTGATCTGCGACGTACAGAATGGTCATCATTTTTTTCATCGTGTAGGGGGCTCGGAGTTCGGGGTTCGGGATTCGGAAAGACCGATCCTCGAATACTCTACCGCATTTCCAAACGATAGTAAGTGTCCGACTCATCTACTTTCGGAAGTGATTGCAGATAGTCGTTTACAACCCAGATAAAAAACCACAACAAAAATAACCCACTGATCAATAATAGTGATCGATGCCGACGACTTAATCGCAACTGTCGGGATGGTTCCTCAAACGTCTTTGACATAACAGTCTCCTACATTTGATGAAAACTCTAGCGTATTCTGTCCCTTGCACGTTGTACCGAATGGTCATCATTTGTTTCATGTTGAAGCAAAGGGAACGGGGAACAGGGATTAGGGAACAGTGAAAAGATTCTTATCACTAAATCCTGTTCCCTATCCCCTGTCCCCTGTCTTTTTACATCCAATCCCGGATGAGTTTACGTTCGCCGATGTAGATTTCATTCGGCGATTCCGGATCGAGCGCCCACTTGATGCGTTCGATGCCCTGTTTGATATCCTTGATCGATCCGCAATAACTCAAGCGGAGATGCCCTTCCATCCCGAATTCCTTGCCCGGAACGGTCACGACCAGCGCTTTTTGCAAGAGGAAACGCGACAACGCGGTCGAATCCTTATTGTAGGCGCTGAAATCGGGCAGCGAGTAGTAGGTGCCATCCGGAGGAATAATGCGAACGCCGGTAAACGACTTCAACTCCTGCATCATCACATTCCGGTTATTTTCGAGCATGAGCCGGAGCGATTCGATAATACTCTGAATCCCGTTCATCGCCCCTTCGGCGGCGGCTTGCAGGACGACCGATGCGCACGACGTCGTCTGCGCCTGCACATTCGCCATCACTTCGATCATCTTCCGCGGGCCGATGGTCCAACCGATCCGGAAGCCGGTCATCCCGTACAATTTCGAGACGCCGTTGATCGAAATAACGCTCGAATTCTCGAGGTCTTTCTTCGTGAACTTGTAGACCGATGCCGGTTTGTGTCCTTCGAAGTAGAGCTTGTGATAGATATCGTCCATCACCAGCGTAATCCCCTTCGTCTCACAATAGTCGACGATTTCAGCGATGAATTCGTCGCGATAGATGCAACCGGAGGGGTTATTCGGGCTATTGACGATGATCATCTTGGTGTACGAGGTGACGTACCGTTTGATGTCTTCCATCCGGGGGTGGAACGTACCGTCTTCCGGGGTCACAATCACCGGAACGCCATACACCATCTTCACCATTTCCGGGTAGGAGACCCAGTAGGGGGCGAGGATGATGACTTCGTCCTGAGGATTGATCACGGAATAGAGCAGATTGTACAATGCCTGCTTGGCGCCGCCGGATACCAGCACATTTTCCGGAGCGACCATTTTGTCGTAGTGCTCTTCGGTATACCGGACAATCGCTTTCCGAAGCGAAGGGATCCCTTCGGTCGGGGTGTATTTTACATCTCCGTCGGAGAGCTTCGCGGCGGCGGAGAGGATGCCGTTGATCGGCGTTTTATTTTTCGGTTCGCCGGCGCCTAAGTGAATGACAGCTTGCCCGGATTCGCGAAGAATCCGCGCTTCTTCATTTAACGCGAGGGTCGGCGATGCGGCGATCTGCCGCGCCAGTACGGAGATGGACATAGGAGCAATGCCTCCAAATTCGGTGAAGGGTGAAAGGTGTAGGGTGTAAGGGAACTGACAATCTACCCGTTTTCATCCCGGTTTTTCAGTGATGAACGTAATGTCCTTAATTGCTTTTCTATCAAGCGAATATCGGATTCCATTTGTGAAAAATCGATTTCATTAAGATAATCCAAGCGTAGTGAAATGATTAGTTGAGTTTCTACTTCTGATAATGATGCTTGCGCGATAGATAAATGATGTAAATATTCCTTAAGAGATTCCCGGACATGACCTTCTGCAATGTTCGAAGGAACTGAAACTGCGGCCCGGCGAATTTGATTGGTTAGACTATACAACTCATGTTTTGGAAAATTATCAGTTATTCTATAAATCGCAACTACAAATTCAATCGAATTTTGCCATACTCTAAGTTCTTTAAAAGTATTGATTTTCGCCATTATACCCTACACCCTTCACCTTTCACCCTACACCTTTCACCGATAACAAGTATTGATGAATCCGCGAACACGCCTCTATGATCGTTTCATCGGAAGCGGCAAAGGAGAAGCGGATGCAACGGTCATCGCCGAACGGTTGACCGGGAACGATGGCAATGTGTTGTTCTTCCAAAATCTGTTTGGCAACTGCAACCGAGCCGGGATACTCTTTACCATTCGCGTTCCAAACCTCGTCGATTTTCAGGAAACAATAGAATGCCCCTTCCGGTTTCGGGGTTTCGACGTGTTCCCATTGCGAAATCAAGCTATACATCAAGTCGCGCCGCCGCTCAAAGCTTTTCCGCATCTCTTCCCGCGCACGTTGATCATTGGACACCGCTTCAATTCCGGCATATTGCGCAATCGCGCTCGGTGAAGAGGTCATATTCCCCTGAATACAAGCCGCCGCTTTAATAATCTCCGAGTCCCCACACCCATAGCCCAACCGCCACCCGGTCATCGCATAGGTCTTCGAGAAACTGCTGACATACAACGTCTGGTCGAATAATTCCGGGAAGTGCGCCGGGGATGCCTGCTCCCGTCCATCGAACAAGAGATGTTCATACACTTCGTCGGCGAGAATCCACAATTTGCTTTTTACCAGAATCGGTACTAGGGCGGCAAGTTCATCCCGCGTGTAGACCGTCGATGTCGGATTCGAGGGGGTACAGAGCACAATCAATTTAGTCTTGGCGGTTATCGCGGAAGAGAGTTGCTCCGGTTGCAGGATGTAGCGATGCTTCGCCTCGGTCGGTACAATGACCGGAGTGCCACCGGCAAGTTTGATCAGCTCGGGATACGCAAGAAAGTAAGGTGCAGGCAGAATCACATCGTCGCCGGGATTGATCGTCGCCAACAAGAGATTGGAGATGACGTGCTTCCCGCCATTCGAAACGAGGATATTCTTATCCGGCGCATAGGAAAGCCGCTGATCGCGGAAGAGCTTCTGGGCAATTGCAGTGCGCAATTCCATCGTCCCGCGTTCGGCGGTGTACTTGGTGATCCCGTGATCGATGGCGTATTTCCCGGCTTCGCGAATTTTCTCCGGGGTAGGAAAATCGGGCTCACCGACTGATAACGAAAGTACCTGTTTCCCCTCGGCGCGTAGAACTGCGGTTCGGGCGACGATAGCGAGCGTGACCGAAGGGGTAAGGGCGAGTGAGCGTTCGGATGGCTGATGCAACGGCAAAGCGGTTACTCCAAAATTGCAGCTAACAACAGAAAAACGAGAAACACCACACCTCTCATCGAATGATCCCGAAGATCGGCGTTGTTTCTCGCAGAGAACATAAAGAAGTCCAATAAAATACAATATTCCAGTGGCAAGTGCAACCACGTGAATCATCGGCAAAGACAGAAAATTATAAATACCCGAAAATTGGTTGATTTTGCATATTCACAACAATACCTTATCAATTGTT
Source organism: bacterium (assembly GCA_030247525.1). Lineage (NCBI taxonomy): Bacteria > bacterium. The sequence goes on from JAOTSC010000075.1 coordinate 15,129, forward strand.
CTGCCAAAATCAACTACTTCATGAACGGGAGACTACGATGTTACCAAGATTTTCTTACTTCCATGTTGGTGCTTTACTAACCTGCCTCCTCTCCACGCAGCTCACTGCCCAACCGTTACAATGGCAGCATGGCGGCTATGTCCAAAACCGGGATGTCAGCTTGAAAGCGATTTCACCAACCGGGGAAATCTATCTTCGCGATTCGCATTATCCATATCTTTTTTTAAGGCGTGCGATTGACGGTTCCCATTTCGATACGATTGTCGTCCCGCCGGGGCTCGCAAATGTCGAATTTCTCTCTTCGGGCCGACTGGTAGCAACAACCAGTAGCGGCTTGGGATTCGGTAATGCAACAGGCGACTCGATTCATGTACAACGCAGTGGAAACTTCGACGGCTTTCGGATTGTAGTTTTGCCAACGGACACAATACTTCTGTACGATGGATCTCGAAGATTGTGCTACCGAACTAATGAAGCAGGTACACTATGGGATTCGCTTACGATTCCATTTTCACTGAGTAGCGACGACGGCATCCTCGCTTCACCCAATGGTCAACTCTTTTTCTGGTCACTTCTCAATGGCATGTTTCGTTCCACCAATGAAGGAACTAATTGGGTGAGTGTTACGAATGGTTTTCCCACGAATGCTTTATTTCACTGTTTAACCGTGTCGCCTACCAATGGCATGTTGTATTGTGGAACCCATGATCACGGCGTATATGTCTCGGGAAATAATGGGAATAGTTGGCAGCCGATGAATGAGGGAATTCCCATTGTAGACATAAAAAATATCGCAGTCGACGATGTCGGTGACATTTTGATTTGCGGTTGGGGAACCGGTGTCTTTCATTACAGTGCTGCTTACAATAATTGGGTCAGTGGCGGTTTTCAGGGACCCTCCATCGATCGCATCGGATTTCTACCTAATCGCAATCCAATCGTCAATCATTCCGGTGTTTACTATTCCACCAACCGCGGCGAAAATTGGTGCGGAATCGGACCGGATACTTATGTCGAAGAGTTGTTAGCAGTTGGCGATACCGTTTTTGCT
>JAOTSC010000076.1 GCA_030247525.1 bacterium
CTTGATTGGTCTCTCGGAACAAGACCCCAATACGTACGTTCCGCTCACCGTCCTCACCCCAAGTACGCGCGAAATCATCGTAGAGCTTTCCCCGGTGCTCGCGGTAAACCTTGGCCAACAAGTAGAGGGGGGGCAGCCACTGCGGGCGATTCCGAAACCGTGGACTTGGCGGCAAGAAGTGCGGGAGCTATTGGGGCGGCGGGCAACGAAGTACGTCTACAGCTTCATTGATTACCTTTTGTACATCGCTAATGCTGCCGGTCGAAGTAATTGGAAACATGAAATCTATATCGATGAATTGGCGGAACGGTTACGGATGCAGACCTTAGTCCGTAACCGTCAGCAACGCTTATTGTCCGGTGGCATTAAAAACTCTTGCAACGCTGCAAAAGAACTGGGATATTTGGTGGATTGGCGATTCGCTGTTGGCGCGACCGGTGAACAAAAACTCGTCCTCCAACTCAATCCCGAAAGGTTTCAGAAGGCGAAATTGTAATATAAACTCAATGACAGTCAAAGTAGACCATCTGTCTTTTCATATACAGTAAACCGATACCGACCAGATGAGGAGATCAATAGAAATGCCTTCTAACAATAAGAGAACTGAAGAAATCAAAAACGATGCACTAATTGCCACCCTTGAAGGTCATACCGGTACTGTTTGGGGGGTTGCGGTGTCCCCTGATGGGGATAAAATCGTTTCGGGGTGTGATGACAATACAATAAAAGTATGGGACAGCTTAAACTATCTATTGCTTTCCAACCTAGAGGGACACACAGATTCTATAAATGCGGTTGTGATCGCACCCGATGGAAAACGGATAATATCGGGAAGCCGTGACAATACACTTAGAGTCTGGGACTGCATAAACTACTTGTTGCTAGCCACTATAAAAGGTCACTCAGATTCGGTAAATGCGGTTTCGGTTACCCCTGATGGAATGCAATTCGTTTCGAGTAGTAGTGATAAAACGATAAAAATATGGGATAGCAAAAGTTATCAACTGCTTGCCACCCTTGAAGGTCATACGAATACTGTTTGTGCTGTTGCGACTTCTCCTGATGGAAAACAAATCGTATCGGGAGGTTGGGACAAAACTATAAAAGTATGGGACAGCCAAAGCTACCAATCGCTTGCCACCCTTGAAGGTCACACAGATTCTGTTTGGACGGTTGTGTTCACTCCCGATGGGAAACGTATCATTTCGGGAAGTGGTGATAATACGATTAAAGTGTGGGATAGTAAAAGCTACCAACTGCTTGCCACCCTTGAAGGTCACACAGATTCTGTTCATGCGGTTACTGTTACACCAGATGGAAAGCGAATCGTATCGGGAAGTATCGACAATGTAATAAAAATGTGGGATCGTCAAACTTACCATGTGCTTGCCACCCTTGAATGCCACACCGACTCTTTTCGTGCGCTTGAAGTTACAAAAAAAGGGAAACGAGTCTTATTGGGAAGCGGGGACAAAAAGGTTAAAAAACGGGATTGTAGAGACTACCAACTGATTGCTACTCTTGAAGGTCACACTCATTATGTGAATGCAATAGCAATAATGCCCGATGGAGAACGAATAATATCGGGAAGCAGTGATAGCAGAATAAAAGTTTGGGACATTAGTAAAGTCGTTCAACAAGACAGTCATTCAGACCTATACACTGCTGCAAAAGTTGTTTTAGTTGGTGAAACGGGCGTTGGAAAATCGGGGTTGATGATTCGACTAATCGAAGACGCATGGCGAGAAACGGGCTCCACTCACGGAATGAATATCAAAAAAATTCCATTTCAAGCCAAAATATATGAGCCGTTTGAAAAAGAAATTTGGCTATGGGATTTTGCTGGACAACAAGATTATAAACTCATACATCAACTCTTTCTTGCAAATACCTCACTAGGCTTATTGATTTATAATCCCCAAGACCCGAAAACATTGGAAACCCTTTCAGAATGGGACGCAACGCTATCGCGGGCGATCAATCCCCGCCCGCCGCTACTTTTAATAGCAGGTCGTTGCGATGTCGGTTCGAGTCGTGAGTCCGACGCGACAATGCAACAATTCATGAAACAGCACAACTTTATCGATTATCATAAAACAAGCGCAAAATCAGGAAATGGTTGTGATGAATTAAAGAAAAACATAATCGAAAGTATCCCGTGGGATAAATTACCGGTTACCAGTTCCCCTAAACGATTCAAAACGCTCAAAGAAAATATCTATAACTTGGCTAATACAGAGAGTTTATCTCCACTAATCCCGGACAAACTCCTTGTTGAAAAACTCCTTGAGATGTCCCAAAACGACCCCTTTGAAATGGCCGAACTCAATACCGTTCTTAAACTTTGGGAAGCGCAAGGACTTCTGTTTGAGCTCCCCTATGGAGAGTTGTGGTTACTGAAACCCGAGTTACTCAATGCCTACGCGTCTTCAATTCTGTTGACCGCCCGCAAAGATAGTGAGGTCGGATGTATTGATAAAGCAAAAATCGTTAATGCGGAGTTAGAATTCGAGCAATTGGGCGAAAGTAGACTTCCCAAATCCGATGAAAAACTGTTGTTACCAGCGATTCTCCAACTAATGGGCGACCGACAGATTTCGCTGCAAGAAGAAACCAATGACGGTGACAAGATTATCTTTCCGGCTGTATTTCGAATCGCCCGCCCCGCCAAACCAAAGATTCCCAGCTTAGCCGCCATCTACCAGTTTGAGGGATTGGTAGATGATATTTATGCCTCGTTGGTCGTTCGGCTTTACTATTCAAAACGTTTCATTAAGCAAGCGATTTGGAAAGATGCAGCCGATTTCGTTACTGCGATCGGTAGCTATCCGATTGGAATTGCACTGGTTCGCAAGGGTGACGCAAAGGCAGAACTGCAAGTTTACTTTGAAGGCGACACGCCAGAAGAAGAGCGCAGTTTATTTCGCCGCTTTATCTTTGAGCATCTGACTCGAAAGTCTTCTGAAACCCCTGCATCGGTTCCTTTATATTTTTGTCCCTACTGCAACTGGCAGATCCCGCAAGAAACAGCAACAAAAAGATTACAAGCGGGTAGAACCAGCTTTACTTGTGCAGATTGTGATAAAAATTTTGCGATTGCCCTCGCGCTCGAATCGCAACCGATCACCAAGCCTGAGGCTGATGCACTCGGTGCTATGAATATTGCAATTCATAACGCCCTTGATAATCGGAGCAAGGCTCTCTTGCAAACTGGCGAGGTCATGGTGCAGGTTGCACTAACAAACCAAATCTTTAGGTTGATTAACATGGAAGATGTCGGGGTCGACGCTGAAATTGAATTGCTTGATGATGCCGGGCTGCCAACCTCAAAAAGAATCTATCTTCAGCTCAAATCCGGCGACTCCAATTTACGGAAGCGTGTGAATGATAGCTGTTACTCTTTCCGAATAAAAAACGAGCGTATACTTCGCTATTATCGTGATTCTATTTTCATTGTTCTTCTTGTTGTTCGCCCCAGCTCTGGGGATATGCGATTTATCAACATTACTAAGTATCTACGTGATCGTGCAAAGAACGATCCCAACAAAGAAAACGACTTAACAATAAGTTTCGATGGCAAACCCTTTACTGCGAATGAAATCCTTCAACTACGTAAAGAGGTGTTAAACAAAAATAATAAAATTATGCAACTATTAAGTTCATTATTCGGCAAAACCACAAACAAACAAAAGTCCTAAAATAACAAATTTTCTCTCCTCCATATTTGTTTTTTACTTATGATAATGTATATTATGGTAAGTAAACGGAGCGAGTGGGGTGGAGCTACCCAATCAAAACACAATTGCCCTTCCCAACCAAGTCCTACCCCTTGGTGGCGATCCCCATGCCCTGTTGCCCGCTGTTGTCTACCTAACCCGGCTCACTTCTGATCATTCCCGTCGCGCCATGTTTAATGCCCTCCAGCGTGCGCTCCGGGCTGCTGGGATTCTTTCCGATCCCATGACCTTCGATTGGCGGTTATCTTATGCCCAAGTAATTGCTTTGCGGGCTGCACTGCTTACCCGCCACGATCCGGCGACTGTGAATCAAACGTTATCGGCAATCCGCGGGGTTCTGCGGGAAGCGTGGCGGTTAGGTTTGTTGTCGGCGGAAGAGTACAACCGGTCAACCGATATCACCGGCATCAAAACCCAAAAACTGCCTGCCGGAAGAATTGTCGGCAATGGCGAATTGCGACACATTTTCGATCTTTGTGTTAATGATGCTTCGGCGATCGGCATTCGCGACACGGCATTACTGGGAATTCTCTTCGGTTGCGGTCTCCGGCGCTCGGAAGTCGTTACTTTGCAGTTGTCGGACGTCGAGCCGGAGGATGCGCTCAAGATTCGTTCCGGCAAGGGAGGGAAAGACCGGATGGTTTACATCCCCGCTGCTGTTACGCAAGTCCTCGAACGCTGGATAACATACCGCGGCAATTGGGAAGGCGCGCTCTTCACTCGGATCGGGAAAGGAGAAAACATCGCGCACACTCGCTTGACCCCGCAAGCGGTTTGGTTCATCATCGAAAAACGTGGCACTGAAGCGGGCATCCATTTCACACCCCATGATAGCCGCCGTACTTTCATAACTTCCCTGCTCGATTTGGGGGTTGATGTTATCACAGTGCAACGCCTTGCCGGCCATGCCAATCCCAACACAACCGGGCGTTACGACCGCCGGGGGGAAATCGCAAAACGCCGTGCCATCGAAACGCTTCACCTTCCCTTGCCAAGTATCGAATCAACAACAAAATAGAGTTAATTTCCAAGATTTTGTTTTATCAGTCGTGTTGAGTTGCACTTATACGCAATCTATTCCTATTTTATTGACAAAGTACCTTTTAGTCAAAGGGAAGTACAATGTCAATACCACAGTTAGCTGATCGACAAGATATCATCAATTGGTCAAACCGTGCCGAATCTGGGTACTGGTTTCCTGAGCTTATAAGACAACTCATTATAGCAACATCAAAACCCACACGAATTGAATTCCGAACACAAGAAGGAGCTGGTTTGCCCGGATTTGATGGGTACACTGAGATTACTACGGGAAATGCGTTCATCCCGGATGGTGTTGTAGCTTGGGAGTTGGGAACCGATGAAGTACCTACAACAAAAGCCAATAAAGATTACAAAAAGCGAACTGACAACCCGCCTGAAAACATCGACCCTTCCCAAACAGTTTACATATCCTTTTCATCCCGAAGCTGGCCAAGAAAAAGCAACTGGGCAGCCAAAAAACGATTGGAAGGAAAGTGGCGTGATATAAAAGCCTTCGATGTCGACGACATCATGACTTGGCTAATCGACGCCCCGGCTGTTCATATTTGGCTTACATGGCACATCGGAAAACCATTGGAAGGTGTACGTGATTTACAGAGTTGGTGGGAGGGGTGGTCACAAGAAACATATCCAACCATTACACCTGAGCTTATTCTAAGTGGTCGTAAAAAAGAATACGAGCAATTAGAAAGGTTACTCGCAGGAAACCCGCAGGTTGTTCCGATTGAATCGGAAACCAAAGACGAAGCCGAGGCGTTCGTCTCTGCCGTAATCGCACAACAACCACCGAATCTACGTGACACTTACTTTAGTAAAGCTATCTTGATCGATTCCCCGGATACATGGAACTACTATGCAAATTCTCGCCGCCCTTTGATTCTCATTCGGCGATTTAACGATTCCACCTACGACCAACTCGCTATAAACAACGGACACCATGTAATCGTTCCAATTGATCCCAGTTTATCGATTAAATCCGGTATCAAACTGCCCCGCATTAGTGCTACCGAAGCTCTTGAAGTCCTGAAACAAACCAATCCAAACACTGCGAAGGCAAAATATTTCGCTGCAATCATACATAGCTCGCTAACCTCCTATCGTCGTAACACGTCAAATATTTCGAGTAAACCAGAGTGGGCGGCCCGTGAAAATGGTGCATCTTTTCTCCGTCTAATTCTCGCAGGAGGATGGGATATTAACAAAGAGGGAGATATCGAGGCGCTTACCCAATTGACTGGTAAATCGAAAACCGATCTTATCCAGCTATTGCAGCGTTGGAGTAATATCCCTGATTCCTTCTTTACAATTGTCGGAAACCATTGCCGGGTTACAATTCCCGATGATAAATGGATGGTATTGGCCCAGTACTGTACTCACGAAGACCTCAACGCTTTTAACGAGTTCGTAAAACTGATATTGAGCGAACGCGATCCCGCTCGAGCCCTTCCACCGGAAGAACGGATGTACGCATCCATACACGGTAAAGTGAGGAAATATTCAAAAGAATTACGAACTGGGATTGCAAATTCAATCGCAATGTTAGGTTCCATCTCAACACCGGAGCTCATCGGTAAAACCTTTGATGGTTGTGATCCTGCCGCAACTGCAAGTCTACTCGTTCGTGATCTCCTACAGGATGCGATTACATCGCGTGAGGGGTGGATTGATCTGTCGCCGGTTATGATGCAATTTGCAGAAGCAGCACCGGACGAATTTCTCAAGCAGGTTGAAGCCGATTTAAAGTCCGAGCATCCGACACTGCTAATTTTGTTTGAACCTAAACCGGGATTAATGGGAAGTAACTACGACTACCCCAACCTCTTGTGGGCGTTAGAGCGGTTGGCGTGGTCGCCAGACTATTTTCCCCGCGTCGCAATGATACTTGCTGATCTCGCATCGATAACCTCTGGAACCGAAATCGTGAATTGCCCTTTCAACAGTCTACTCTCCTTTTTCCGGTTATGGTTCCCCCAATGTGGCGCAAGTGAAGCGTCCCGAATGATAGTACTCAACCGGATTGTCAAGAAGTATCCTAAACTTGGTTGGAGTCTGTTACTGAATCTAATTCCCCACGATCAAGACTGGGCTAGTTCTAATCCCGATCCCGGAAAACGGCTTACTCTTTGGCGGGACTGGCAAACCGAACCCAAACAACCGACTATCGCAGAATATTGGAATTCTGTTCTTAAGGTATCACAACAACTATTGGATGGAATAAAAGACGATCTCAACCGATGGGTAGATATTGTCGACCGAATCCATAAGTTACACCCAGCGACTCACGAACAAGTAATGAGCACATTGGAACAGAATGCGGATATCATACAGGATGTTACAATTCGTGACCGAATAGGTAGCGAACTTCGAAAAATTGTAAATAAGCACAAAGCTTTTCCCGATGCCGAATGGGTGATGCCGCCTCACTTTTTAACCCGATATGAGATATTGGAAAAGAAGTTTGAACCCATCGACTTATTTGCCCGCTACCGATGGATGTTCGGGAATCATCCTGACTTGGGTATTCCTTTTCGTAAAGACGACTATCAAGGATGGGAGGCAGAACGAGAGCAAAAAAAATCCGAATCATTGCGAGCAATCTATGCAGAACACGGTATCACCGGCATTCTCTCGTTTGCAAATTCCGTTGTTAGACCGGATGAAATTGGATATCTCCTCTCTAAATGGGAATTGGATCCCCAACAAACAACGGCGATTCGCGATTGTCTTGGCAACACCGACAATACCGGACAATTGGCATTTCGGTTTACTCAATCGAGCATCTATATCAAAGGTGATGAGTGGATAGGCAAATATGTTGGTGAAGGTTTACTCAGACAATGGGAACTGCCGAAACGTGTCGCAGCATTACGCAGTTACCCCGCTAACAACGCAACCTTTGATCTGGTTGATCAGTTTGATGAAGATACACAACGTGAATACTGGCGCAGTTTTTCCTTTTATGCCTCCGAAAATCCCGACGAAGTGGATCATGTAATGAAGTCACTTATCAGGTTCGATCGACCAAGAGTGGCAATGGACATTCTCGCCTCATTGACTTACGATGTTAATCACGAAATCAATTTAGAAACGATCTATTCGGCGATGTTTGCGTGTATGCAAACGGCACGAGAAGACGATCCTACTCGACTCGCATCTTACGAAGTGAAACAGTTGCTCATCTATCTACAATACCATGAGAAGGGGGACACGTCCCGTCTTGAACAGTTGGAATGGTTGTTTTTACCATTGCTTGGCATCGATACACACCATTTACAACTACACAAGCACATGGAAAGAGATCCCGTCTTCTTTGTTAGTATGCTCGGCAAATACTATCTGCGCGACGACGAATCGGAAGCGAAAGAACCATTACCGGATTGGGAATCGAGAGCTTTTTACTATCTGTTTGGACACTGGCAAAGTGTTCCCGGGATGCAATCCGACGGTACATTAGATTCACAGCATCTTAAGAGTTGGGTAAATGAAGTACTCAGATTACTAGCTCAAGAAAAACTCATGAGAGGGGGGATGTGTGCGCTCGGAAAAGTCCTCAGTTGGGGACCAAAACTCGACAACGATTTACTACAGCTTCCTCCCATCGCTGATAGCGATCTTGCAATGATCCATGGAGAATTCCGGGGAAACCGGATACCACATCCGGCGATTTGTGATGTTATAGAGGATTTAGCCGAGCCAGTACTCGAAGATAACTATGGTGTTGCGATAAGAAATCAACGCGGCGTCACCTGGCGTGGAAGAGGAGGGGAACAGGAGCGCAGTTTAGCTGAGGATATGAAGAAAGTTGCCGAAGCAGTTGCAGCAAAATGGCCGAGGGTTGCGGCGCTCTATCGAAAACTGGAGAGGAGTTTTGAAGCCGATGCACACAGCTGGGACAACGACGCGGCAATCGATGATATTGATCGTGAATAAATCTGTGAATTTACCAAAAATGGGTAAACCTACCCCTCACCCATGGAAAAACGTGTTTTTCATGGCAAACGGGATGTAAGTAACTTCTGTAAACAATGTAAACATAGTAGACTTAAAGTGCAACTTTCCTTTCACTTTGCGTTATGTCCAGAAAGCTGAAATGGATTCGAATCACCCGGCGAAACGCCGGAGGTTATCGCGAAACCGTTTTGGGGGGCGACCGGCTCGCGCTGCGCGACCCCTTGCGCATAGCGAAACGGAAACTTGCCGATCCGACCATCACCGATGATGAGTGGGTGATTCTATACTATGATACTGCGATGATGTGTCTGAAAGCGTTATCAGAGTTAATCCAAACGAAACCATCCCCCAGTGAACTGGCTACGAAGATACTAAAGCCGTATGTGAGCTTTCTTCTTCCCTTAATGCAACACACTTTTGGGAATCGGAAACAGCGCAACTTTCCCCTTCGCTTAAGGAAACGGTATACGAAAACCGTTTAATTACTCTACCACAAAACAGAGCAAAACAGAACTATCGGCGGCAACAACTCGAGGAATTATCTTGCAAGGAGGCTCTACCACCAAACCACGCAAAACTCTACCACTAAACGGAGCAAAAGAGGTTTCCTTGGCAACTTTACCCTCTACCACCAAACCACGCAGAACTCTACCACTAAATGGAGCAACGCTCTACCACCGAACCACGCAAACTCTACCACTAACTAGAGCAAGCTCTGCCACTGAATGGAGCAGACTCTACCACCAAACCACGCACCCCATCCCCTCTCAACGAACAACCGCCTTGCTCTCCGGCTTTTTTATCCGCCCCTTACTCTACATACTCATCAAAGAGTATCTACCCCTTTCCCCTTGGCTTGCGCCCGGGGGAAAGGGAAAAAAGAAAACCATCTCGTCCGTTGGCATCCACTCCTTCTTCTCAGTGTACCGCAAATGGAAGATTCAGTTTTTCCCGATCACAGGAAACCGTCGCGGCACACTTCTTAAACGTTCTTGTAAGAATCTCCAATTCCCGTGAATGGTCTTCCGGCATCGGCTCGAAAGCGTCCCAAAGCGCCAGCGCCAATTTACGCAACGGTTCTGAAGTTGGGTTGTAATGGGTGGTCCGATTCAACAATTCAAGAAAATTGATTCTTCTTTCAATCGTTTCCTGTTGAATCGCTTCTACCATTTCCGGGATATCGGAACCATTCCACTCCGGCTGAGCTATTCGCAGGAACATCGCCCAATACTTCAGCACCGGATCGGGAAAATTACTCAGCTCCAGCAACGCCGGTGAAATAGCAACAGAATTGTCTTCTGCCAGCAAATTCCCCAGCAGTGGCAACAGATATCGGTTGGATTGAGGGTTATTTGTGTATTCCCGAACTAAGTAGTTGATATCATCCTCACCTGGTGAGTTGCGTCCCCAATGTTCCTCCTCATATACAACATCGAATTCGGTGTTACAATACATCTGCTCTCCCAAAAAGAGCAATTCCGTTGCAAGTGCGGGAAGCGAGTAGTATGCTCCAATAAAATAAATCAAATCAGTTGCTAATACTTTTATCCGTAGAGTAGTGAGCATTGATTGGAACTGCACCAGTTCGAAGGGTTGAAAACCAATGTCATCGCTAAGCTGAATGATTGTCATGAATAAACGATATTTAGTTGCTTGATCAGCGATCTCATTGATTTCGAAATTGAGGCGTTGCTTAGCTAATGTGGCTGAATGCATAATCCACAGTGTAATTCCATTGATAGGGAACCCAATTTCAGCGATGCGCGCATCGTATGGCAGTCCGTCAATCGTGTGATAGGCATAGTCTTCTTTCGTCACCCCCCTTTCAAACCATCTAGATTCCGCTGTGTTCCAATCGTTGATATCCCCCATCTTTCCGCTTTCTAGACTCTCGGCAAGAAATTTGAGCCGTTCTCGATTGAGTTTGGTCAAGCACGCCGACATCGGCCAAGGAATTGAATCACGGATCGGATATCTAACGAACACCGTTTCAGGAAGTTCGCTCAACCAACGCAGTTCCTTAGCCAGTGTTTTTGCCGACGGTTCGTTTGCAAACCGCCCGATTGCTTGGAAAATCCGCCATTCCGGGTGAACGACAGGTAAAACAGACCACTCTTTCGGATGGTTGATTTTAAGTAAACTCGAACTCTCAAGACTCCACTCAATCCAAGAGAATACGTTGTCTTTTACTCTTTTTGTTTCGTGAAATGGAAAAGACAGCTGGGGGAGTTTATGTTTCGATAAGTACTCATTGATCAAATTTGTGTCGAATACTTTTCTCAGTGGATAATTCCCGACTTTTTCGGGTCGAATTTTATCAAGCCAATCATTTGTTTTTTGTCTCCGGTTATTGTCATACAGCCGCCAATACAGGATGTGAATTGCAATATCTTCCGCTTCGGGCCAATGGGATCCGATATAGTCGATTGCCCACTGTTCCCCTTGGTCAGCGAGGGCAGCAAGCAGTGAGTATGCTCCCTTTTGGTGGATTAAGCGTGATTTGTGGAGTTGTTGCTCGATAGCTGGGAAGAAGAGATCGTGGTCGTTAGTAGAGTAATGTTTTGCCAACGTGATGAGTTTCACTTGGTCGTTGAGATCCATCAGTTTTAGGGCAAACGGGAGGAAAGCGCGGCGGTACTTCGGTGTGGTAGTTACCACGCCTTCCTGCAAAATGTCGAGCGCCAATTCAGAACCGGTGTACGCCTTACCAAAAAGCACATTGGTCTTGCAGTCGTTTAAGTGTAGACACAATGCAGTAATCCAATCTTTCCGGTAGTCCTTACCGGACATGAAGATTGCTCCGACCGCATACATAAAAACATTGTGCCAATGGGACACCGGTGCTATCGCATTCAAGCGCTCGTGTAGTGTCTTGTCGTCGGTTTCTTCCAACGCCCGCCACGCGAAAAACTCTTGCAGTGAGCGTACTTCAAACTGGACACTTCCTTCCTCTTTTTGGACAAGGAACACCAGACGATCGATAACGGCGCTTTTCACTAACGCCATCAAGTGAGTAACCTCATCTTCTTTATGTTCATCCTTTCTAAGCTGTTTTTCTACATAGGTTAAGAATTCCTCAACTTGCATTTGTGAGGAAGTGTTTCCCGATTCTTCCGCCCGGCAATGCAACAAGAGTGCAATTTCATGGTGAATGCGATTGATGAAAGCCTTATTGTTCCGCAGAATCGGCGATACCAGACTCTCTTTGCCACATTCCCGGTCATAGACAAAGGAGTAATACCGCTCAAATAGCTCGTAGCGGCGTTCGGGTGGTCGGTGACTCTCGGCGATGGAGGTCATGAGACTAACCTGCAATGGGCTCTCCATCAATTTCATTGTAACATCGTGCTTGCTTGCCGTTTTGAGCCGTGCCATTGCTTCTTTTCGTTTGGGCGCTTCCTTGTCGGGATACTTGGAAGCAAGCAAATTATCGGCAAAAGCGAGGGCTTGTTTCTGGTTGAGTGGTTGGAGATTCCAGTGAACGGTATCAAGTGAAGAAAACTCGTTTTGATAGCTTTGCGGGCGCGTGGTTATCACCGTAAGGACATCGCCATTGCAGGAGGTAACATCGATCTGAAAATCGCTAATCGCTTTCACTACGTCTTGCCGGTTACTGGTGTGGGGAACTTCATCCAATCCGTCAAATACGATGAGCCACGGGTACTTTTCCAACCATAGTTTTAAATCTCCAAACCGACACTCTGAGCTGGTGCGTTGGTTAATAGCGCGACAGAGATATCCCATCACAGACTTTTGAACATCGGGTGTTTCCGGTTTCGCTAAAAACTCAGCGAATTTATTCAGAATGATCCGTAGGGGAAACCGCTGGTAGGACAAGTTTAATTGATACTCATGACAGCGCGTTAATGTTTCGCCGATGACTTTTTTTGCCTCTGAGATGCAACGAGTTTTCTCTAAAATAGTGGCGCGATATGCTTGACAGAGAAATTGCGTGAGGGTGCTTTTCCCTTGTCCAGGACCACCAACGATGACTACACGGGTTTTAGAATCGGGAGCCGCTAAAAATGAGGCATTAGAACCAGCATATCCCATTCCTGTAAATGGATTACCCCCAAAGAAAGAAGACCCACCGGGCCAATTTCCATAAACAACGGGGGAAATTTCGATCATCCTTACATCAATCGAACCGTGCTTGACGATTTGCTTTACTGCATAGTATTCTTTTTTCTTCTCCTCAAGGTCATCGACCACTTCTCGTTCTGTATTTACCGGTAGATCGAAAAAGAGCTTCGCTAATGAAGAATCTACTTCCTGGTATCCCATCTTCGTGTAACGGTCATCGAGCAGCTCTTTCTGGAGGTAGTTTTGAAGTATCTTCGTGAAGTCAGGTTGGGCGTCCTTCAGTTGCTTCTTCATTGCGGCTAAGACGTCGCCCGGTGTAATCAGGTGCGTGTAGGCATTCCTAACACCCTCCGCACCATCTAAAAAGCGGCTAAGGTCATCGTACCCCCAAACATCATAGCCTTTAAGCTTGAGTTTCTTCTGGTATCCGGCGAGAACAGCCATGATTTTGTCATGGCCGCCCGTTTTTGCTTTTGGGGGTAAAACGACATTCGTTACAAAGAGAAAATAATCGGGGCCAATACGACGTTTAGAGTCTTTCTTCGTGTACTTCTCTAACTCTTCTTTCAGTTGCTTGATCGCCCATGCCGTATCGTCAGACTCGGGACGTTGTCGATATTTGCACTGGATGACGAGATAGCCATCCCACTTCCCTTTCGTTTTCGAGGGATAGTCCATTGGACCGGTGAACGTTGCTTCGCGGCCGCCATCGGGGCCATCGCCGAAGGGTGTAACGCCTTCGCCAATCACTTTCTTCGCAAGCGCTTGGACAATGTGCTCAAAGCTGCGGGGATCCATTGCGGAAAGATTGTAGTCTGCCATAGTGCTTCTCGTTGGTTGGATTGAAGTTTTCGGTCGATTGTGCAACAGGTTCTAACCAGCCGAAAATGTTTGCTTAAACAAGTAGATTACTTTTTTGCTTATGATTGCTATACATAAGACGGGAATGTTCAGCAAAGTATGGCAAGAGGTTCCCCCCTCCCCGCCCTTGCATGACGAGAATTTTCTCTCTGCATGATGTTTCGATAGAAGTTAGTAAAGCAAAAGGTACAACACAATTACTTCAACATGATAACTTTCTTTACTGCTGAGAATGTTCCGGCACGGACTTGAATAAAGTAGACACCACTACTGGCAGGAAGATCGTTGTTGTCAAGGCCGTTCCAGTGGAGGGTGTAGGACCCGGGTGAAAGACGTTCAGAAGGGTTGGTATAGACTTCACGTCCAAGTGCATCGTAGATGGCGTATTCGGTCATTGCGGAACGCGGGAGATCAACATGGAAAGTGACTGTCGAGTTAAATGGGTTGGGATAGGGATTGGATAGAGCAAAATCGAACGGGAGTGATCCGATCAGCTCAGGTGTAGCATTATTCGGTGGCATCCGGTAAGTAGAGATTGCGCCGGGCGTCTCCGTCAATAACATCGATCCATAGTATAAGAAAGGGATTCCAGACATTATAGTACCCCGTTCTACCCACCCTTCCGAAGTATGGTCGTAACGAGTATAGATGCGTTGATAATTATCAAGCCGCTCTTGCTGATAAAAACAGGTTTTACTTTGAAGTAATTTTGCATTAATGCCAAATGGATACCCGTCGGCAATTAGTGTCGGAGCAGTGTTCCGTTGGAGTGCATAGATTTGCCCGCCACTTGTCATGAAGGTGTCCCCTTGCATAATTGCGGATCCCCATCCTGGCGAACTCCAATTTTGCGGCAACCAGACTCCACCCTGCTTTCGGTACAATCGAATACTGTCACCGATGTCCAGAATCGCACTGGTTTCTCGCATCGTAATGGGTTGATAAGGAAGAACCCCGTCTGATATCAGTTCTCCATCCTGGAATCGATAAACCGGGAAAGGATACTGGGTGTTTCCTTGGAAAACCACCAAATTAGTACGAAACAACTCCACATTCGTCGTTACGGAATCCGGCACTGTGAATATTTGGTCTAACCAACTGTTATTACTACTCCACGTTAATTGATGTAACTGTCGGTTGATGCTACCCCAAGCTAACACTTGCTCACCATCGATTGCTATTGGATAGATACTATGTGGCAACCATCGCATTTGATGGCGGGCGTTTACGGTGTCGGCGACTAAGACCGCCTGACGTATTCCGCGCGTAAAAATCGCCTTTCCATCCTTTCCCAACCTTACGTCGGGATGTTCTTGATAGTAATGGTTCGCTAAGTAGTTCGAATCGAAGCCTGCTGGTTGTCGATAATTCCACAATGTGTCAAGTCTCTGGCGATGCTGGGCATCGCGATACTGCCGCAATTGAAAAATGTTGCTTCCCGGGTCTGGGTAGTTGCTCAATTGTACAAGCCAGCCATAACTCGTCTTAGCGACGTTACAACTGGTTGTCGAATGTCCACTTGATCCGTATATATGGGAAGTATCGATAATCATCGGTGCAAGTAGTCCTTGTGCCAACGAAATCAGGTAGAAGTTTGAACCACCCCATCCGAGCCATACACTGTCGACCGGCTCATCCCACAATTCAGATATTCCAGGAGGACGGGTGTTGGTTCCGACTAATTGTGGGATTCGGGGATTCTCCAACGACCAGACTGACCAATCGCTGGTTAGTACCACCAAAGAATCGTTGATGACTTTACAGAAAGCTGGTTGGTATGTTGTATCGAACCGGTATACTGTTTGGGGAGGTGTAGTATCAAGTTTTACAACGGCAATCTGGTGAGTGGTCGTGACTCCATAGGCATACGGCCACCGCACCGCCCATTCGGTATTGTAGGGTAGTTCATCGTTCGCTCTGGTACTGCCGGCATATTCGATGCGATTCGTAAGGGAATCGACTCGAAAAATGCGGTCGGCGACCAGAATCATATTGTTTACTTGTACCGGTTTGTAGCTTTGATTGAATTGGCCAAAGTGCAAATCCGCTGCAGTGAAAGCGGTATCGAGGGTAAATTGCAATCCATTTCGGATGGCGCCCCGGTACACTGGCGCGTCGTTCCCATTCCACTCGATCATTGCCTTTGGCCAACCGTAGTAAAAACGGTTACCACGCCGCAGGATATGGCAGAACCGATTGGAAATCGAGTAGATGCTGCCATAAGTCATTTCAACAGCATGGGGGATGTTCAATTGCCAGAGTTTTTGGAATGTTCGATTATCCGTTTGTAGCATGGCAAACATGTTGTTTGGCGTATGGCAGACGATAGTATCGCCAAAGGCAATCATTCCCAACGGTACGGTGATGGCAAGGGTATCGCCCAACCAATCGAAGTCGTCGCCCCAGCGCGGCGTGGCAGTTGCCGCTCCAGTCAGGGTGAGAGAGAGGAGAAGTATCCAACTAAGCTGTTTCATCGTGATA
>JAOTSC010000077.1 GCA_030247525.1 bacterium
CTGCCATATGCAATGAGGAACCGATGAATTTTCTTGTTTGGATTGAAACAAAAAACGCAAAACCATTAACCGTCTCCCTCGCTACGTTGAGCGAGGCACACCGCCTCGCCGGAAATGACTCGGTAACAGCTGTTACCTTCGACGCCGGATGTGCTACCGATTGCGCGAAGTATGGCGCTGACAATGTTATCGTTATCAAGAACGACACCCTCGCCACGTACTCGACCGAAGGCTATACTGCAGCGCTACAACAAGCAATGGCAACGGCGGACATTGGAACGCTCTTCTTAGCAGCAACACCGGCTGGACGCGATATCGCACCCCGTTTAGCGATGGTAACCGAAGCGGCCCTCATGATTGATGTAACGGCTATTACAGCCGATGGCGATAAACTTGTTTCGACTCATCCCGTCTTCGCCGGAAAAGCGATTCAAACGCTCTCGACAACAGCGGCAAAGAAAATCGTCTCGCTCCGTCCGAAAGCATTTTTGCCAATCGAAGCGCCACGAGCTGGCACGGTGACTGAACTTTCCGTTACAATCCCAGCGATTCGTGCGAAAGTAATCGAGACGAAAGTCGCGTCGTCGGCACGTCCATTAGTTACCGAAGCCGATGTTATCGTTGCCGGTGGTCGTGGCCTTAAGAGCGCTGAAGGTTTTGCCATGATCGAAGAATTGGCGGATACGTTGGGTGCGGCTGTGGGAGCATCCCGCGCGGTCGTGGATGCCGGTTGGCGTCCCCACGAAGAGCAAGTCGGTCAGACGGGTAAAACCGTTTCTCCCTCGCTCTATTTTGCGATTGCGATTAGCGGCGCCGTACAACACCTCGCCGGAATGAATAGCTCGAAAACCATTGTCGCGATCAATCCCGATGCCCAAGCGCCGATCTGGAAAGCCGCGGACTATGGCATCATCGGCGACGCATTCGATATCGTCCCAAAATTGACGACAGCACTCAAGAAGTAAAAATGTTGGCGTGGTTGTTTCCACGCCATTTTACTTATAGACGGAGTGAACGATGAAGTACACATTCTGTATGTTATTTTTTTGTTTTCTGTTTGTAGGGTGTTCAGATGATTCAACGAATAATCCAGTAGATAACTCTGGAGAAGTTCGAGGCAACCTGATTCCGTTAAGTATTTATAACTATTGGGTTTATCGTTACGAATCCTATCGGGGTGGTGTATTAGTACAATCTCGACTGGATACTTTGCGGTTCGACTCGACTGTAACAGTACAGAATAATACATGGTTTGGCGCAAAAGATCGTAAATTTGCCGATCACTTTTACCAAAATCGAGACACAGGTTTTTGGGAATATGATGGTTCAGGTACATCGATTTGGTTCAAGTACCCTGTAGAAACTGGGCAAACATGGATGTCATACTCAGGAACAATTCGCTGCGAATTACATAATGAATATTTACAAGTACCAGCGGGAACATTTTCCGGTTGTGTCAGATACCGACAATCTGATGTGTATGCGTATTCGATTCATAAAATCAAACCTGGGGTTGGTATCCTTTACCAAGAACAAGCCGATTCTGCAACGGGAGTATGTATTAAATCGGTTTATCGTTTATCCGATTATCATGTGATCCCTTAAAATTAATAAATTGTGGTTATCAAATGGCAGATGAAAAAGTAACTTGTATCGTGGTCGGAGCAGGACCTGCTGGTTCAGCGGCTGCGCTCACGCTTGCCCGTGCCGGGATCGAAGTGCTCTTGCTCGAACGGGGTGAGACGGCTGGTTCGAAGAATCTCTTCGGTGGCGTACTCTATACTACGATTCTTGACACGCTCGTTCCCGAATGGCTGGAAGAAGCGCCCCTCGAACGCTACGTCACCCGGAAGCGGTTTTCGCTGATGGCGAAGGACGCCGAAATAGCAGTCGACTTCAAGACGAAACGCTACGAGCAGCATCCGAAGCGCAATTTTTCCTTTGTTGCCTTGCGGGCAAAATTCGACAATTGGTTTGCTAGCAAAGCCGAGGAAGCCGGTGCCATGCTCGCGACCGGGGTAATGGTAAAAGAACTAATTATCGACAATGGTCGAGTGATTGGTGTCCGAACCGAGCCGGGCAATGAAGAATTTTTCGCCGATGTTGTCATTTCTGCCGAAGGTGTTCACAGCTACTTGACGTTGCAAGCCGGATTACGCACGGAAGAATTTGATCCCGACCACATGGTGACAGCAGCAAAGGAAGTCATCAAACTCGATCCTTCCGTTATCGAAGACCGGTTCCAATTGGAAGGCAATGAAGGTGTCGCCGCCGCATACTTTGGCGAGGGGCTCTTCGGGATGTTCGGCGCTGGATTTGTCTACACCAACAAAGATTCGCTCTCGATTGGTACTGGGGTTACCATTGGCGAAATGATGCGTCACAAGAAGAGTCCCAATGATGTTCTGGAGCATTTCAAACAACACCCGGCAATCCGTCCCTTGATAAAAGGGGGTGAAGCAGTCGAATATTCCGCGCACATGATTCCGGAGTATGGCTATGATCATCTGCCCGGTTGCTTCATGGACGGCTTTTTAGTCACCGGCGATGCAGCAGGCTTGGTCAACAGCAGTCATCATCAGGAGGGAACGAACCTCGCGATGGCTTCGGGAGTATTTGCCGCCGAGACCGTAATCGAAGCGGTGAAGCGAAATGATTTTACATCGCTGACATTACGTATGTATCGCGATAAACTGGAAAATAGCTTTGTCCTCAAAGACTTAAAGAAATATCGTCACATGACCAATTTCTTTAATACGAACCCACATTTCCTCCGCGATTACCCGGAACTTGCCGCGGAACTTTTGGGCGATTACTTTGCATTGTCCGACACTCCCAAAGCCGACGTCGAAAAGGATGTCTTCAAGAAATTGCGACGTCGGGTACCGTGGATGACGATGATGATGGATGCGTGGAAAGTCCGTAAGGCGATGTTTTAGGGGGTATAGAGATGGGCTTATTGAAAACGATAGAAGAGAAACTCGGTCTGCTCAAATATGATCACGACCGGGCATCTCACATCGCCGTCGATCAAGAGAAATTTAAAACCGATGCGATGCAGGCAATCCTGTATGTTTGCCCGGCGCAGGTGTATGTGAAGAAGGAAGACGACGGCAGTTGTGTCGTAAATTTTGAGAATTGTGTCGAGTGCGGTACTTGCCGGATAGCGGCGCCCGGTCACGTGAAGTGGTTTTATCCCACTGGTGGCAAGGGCGTCATCTACCGCGAAGGATGATTCCGAATGTAGCTCAGACAATCCTGTCTGAGAAAAGCTGGAGTTTAAGTACTTCTGCCTAACGGACAAAACATAATCTCTTCGACTGTCTTCTCAATTTGTCGAACGCTGAAACAAAAAACGGACAGTCACGCACTACTTGTTTACGGTAAATCAATTTTTTTTCACTGGATTGAAATTGCGGCATTCGAAACCGACATTTCTCCTTCTTCTGATTGTTGTTTGTGTATTAGCCCAAACAACACTTTCTAACGCTCTCGAACCGATTCCAACAGTTATTAATTCCATCGATTCTTTGTACCGGTACGGTGAAATCGACGCTGCCGAACAACTTGCAGTTAGTGCGCTAAATCGGAAAGATGTTTCCTCTGAGGAACGCTTTCGATTGGAAATGTTGCTCGCCTACGCCTATGTCGCCAAGAATGACCGGGATGGCGCAAAGCAAGCGTTTCTACGAGCATTGACCTTAAAACCGGATTATCAACTCGATCCTGACGCTATCTCTCCGAAAATTTTTGAGATTTTTAGCGAAGCCCGCCATGTAATCCAATCGCAAACCACCACCTCGAAAGAAGACCTCCTTCGGTTGCGAAAATATGAAACACGCTGGCGTGGCACACCTTCCGGTTTACTATTTCCAGCCTGGGGGTTAGCTCGTCAGGAGAAGATCGCCCACGCTTGGATTTTTGGCTCGTTGGAAATCGCCGCAATCGGTGCAGCGACCTATGCAACAATTTCTACAGCCAATGCAAAAGACGACTACCAGAAAGCTCGTACCAATAACAACCCAGTCGAAAAATGGAACGATTACAAAGATTGGTACCGGAAACAGGGGTATCTCTGGGGTTCGGTCGGTCTTATCCATTTACTTGGTGTCAGTGATGTGTTGTTTGGCAAAGTACCAATCGAAAACACAGTAACCATTTCCTCACCGGACGGTTCCCCGACGGTCTCTTTCCAAGTGAACATTCTGCAATTCATGCATTGAAACTGCAATCTTTGCACACCTCACAATTGAAGCGATTATTATAAGTAATTGTAAAATAAGTAATAACTGTTTTCTGGGTAGTCGGAATCAGTTGGCACGGATCTTGTTATCTATTAGGACAGCTACTTGATCTGCAACTTTGACAGTTTCTCCCAAGCTTACTTAGATTTGCCTTCTGTGTGGGAAAAGATTGTCGGGGCACGGTTCACTTGCACAGCTTACGATGGTTCAACATCCCGACGCGCACGGAACAAGCCCGCTTCATCGCGGGCTTGTTTCGTTATACACCTTCATCACTCAGATTTTAACCACTTTCATGAGTACGGTTGACATTATTCCCACTCATTGAGTTAACGTTAAGATGAGTACGTGTGGAACTCGTGTCCACCCAACGACGACGAGATTCATCATAGCCTACGTCTACTCTTCGTGAATCTGGTAACTCGATTCAATCTCACACGCTTTACTAAGCATCGCACTCACCGAACAATACTTCGTGTGACTTAAATGCATTGCTTTTTCTACAGCGGCGGGATCGATTCCTTTTCCGGTGAAGTGATATACCAATCGGATTTTTGTAAACACCTTCGGGTGTTGATCGGCGCGGTCGGCATCGACATCGATCCAGTACTTTACAATCGGCTGCTTCATTTTTTGCAAAATGGAGATGATGTCCATGCCGCTGCACCCGGCGAGGGCGTGTAGTATTAGCTCGACTGGTCGGATTCCATGGAGGGGTTCGTTGGAATCGAGTCGTGATGCCAGTGGTAGTCCGTGACCGGTTTCAGCTTGTGAGTAAAACTGCAGACCATCAACCCACTTCATTTGAATCTTCATTGAATTTTCCTTTCTCAAGGTGGTTGTGTTGAGTTTGTCGGTGATTCTACCGATACTATAAAAGATAGCTAACAATGTTACGTAAAAAGCAAAGAAAAGTGCGGCATAGCACGCAAGAAATACATTGAATGTGCACAAAATGCGCACAATTCTACCACCTGAATTTTACAACGATTGAAATTGTAAAGAGTTGTAATCTGGTGTGATTTTTGCACAGTGATTGGTTAAGAGTTCTTCAACAAACTTTGATAGGAGGATCCGAACATGAGGAATGACTTCAAACCACAATTGGACGAAGGCACCGATTCCGTCCGCCAAGCTGGTTTCCTCTTGGCTTTTGTAGGTGCAATCCTACTTGTTTCCATTCTTGTTATATCAACGATGCAATTGCGCGGAACAACCCAGCAACGACCGGAAATCTCCTCGGTTCGTTAATCCGTACGATGTATCTTTGATATTGATAGCGCAGAAAGTCTGCGTGTGATGCGATGAAATCGATTTTAGTGAATGATGATGATAATGAACCATGGGATTGGGGATATAACTCCTCTGGAATTCCTTCGCCGAAACTCAACTAACGGTTATTCGATCGTATATGCAGTAGCAATGTCTACGTTGTTGCTGGCGGCATGTCTCGCCTATTTGAAATGGCAGACTACATCCTATTACTCCTCACACCACCAAATCGCAGAAATCCAGGCCTACTACACCGCGCAAGCCGCCATCATCCAAATCCCGCTGCAGCATCTGCGGGCGTCCGATTTGCGCAACCTCCAAACTCCTGCAGTCATTGCCTTCAACGATGGAGAAATCCCTAACATGGGAAAGTATGAGAACGTCAGAATCCAAAAAGTATTCGATAAAAGATTCGACAACTGGAAGAGTGAATTCGTTTGTGCGGCTACCGGTATTGCAACATTCGCTACCGGAAACAGTCGCTTAACTGAAGTGAAGCGAAGAGTGTATTGCCGGGTAAAAGTAAACTATGGTGGGTTAAATCGAATCATGTGGATGAACGATATTGAACAAACCCGATTTGGGGAGTTTATATGGTTCTTTTCGGGAGATACAATTGAAGGCAGATTCCATTCCAATAGTGACATTGGGGTTCATAGCGGTGCTGTTTTCAGAGGATTTGTTACAACTGTCGGAAGAATTCTAACCCCGAACGGCTCAATATTTTCTGCGTATCCACCACCGGGTTATCGTGAACACTATCCCCATCAGCACTATCCCTTTCAATACATTTCAATTCGGGAATCAGCCGTAAACACTGGCATTTGGCTTGATCGAGAAGGATCAAACTACATTCACGGACTACAAATCGTTGGAAATCAAGCGAATGTTTGGAAATGGCAAACCGGATCGGATTCGCCGTATGGCGAAATTGATCGAATAACTCAAACAATTTCATGGAACCCGGATGTTCCGTTTGCGATTTTCTGTACTGGCGATTTATGGATCAAAGGGTTCGTACGGGGAAATCTTGGAATCGGAGCAGAGGGGAATCTCAGGATAATGGATAACATCGTATATGAGGACGCACAAAATTATCCATACACCGTTCCCGAAACATCGCCGAACTTTTTGACATTAGTGAGTCATGCCCATGAACCAGTGATGAGAACGGATCCGTGGACGGGAGTACTCATCGCGAATACTTGGGAGAATGGTCGAGAGGATGGAGGAAATCACTTTCCCATTGGTACCAATCAAAACCGCCGCGATATCGCTATCCATGCATTCATCATCGTTCTCAATTCGAGTTTCACGTTTCAACAACACAACGATAACGAAGGGTATGAACCTTATGTTTATAGCTGCCCTGAACACCAACAAGATTTGCGCGGTTATCTCTACTTCACAGGCGGATTGATTCAACATCGCCGAGGATATTTTCACCGTGGAAATACCGAAACTACTGGTATTCGTACTGGATTTTATCGTGTGCTTAAATATGACCGGCGGTTCAATGATGTTAACCCACCTTTCACTAACTTCCCAATGGATTCTACCGACCGGATGTTTTCTGTGATTGGTTGGTACGATGATCCGCGCGCCGCATTCCAAACCAATCGACGAAATACTTACGAATTAGGAGACCCCCCGATTCGCGAGTAATCCATTTGCAAATATGTGTGAAGATTCGTGATGCGACGAATCAATAAAATGAGATGATACGATGATGAAATCTAAAAACACCGGTAAACAAAAATGTCCCCGTTTCCTGCATGGAAAAACCACTGCCGGATACTCCCTCGTTATGGCAGTAACGATGTCGGCGTTGTTGCTTTATACCGGACTGGCGTTTCTAAAATGGCAGAATGCGAGTTTGGTAAACGGTCGACGCCGGGTCGCGGAAATGCAGGCATTCTATACTGCACAGGCGGCAGTGATTGCCCATCCGATTTCCTTCCTTCGCGGCATGCGACTTAGAGATTCCTTTTTCCCAAGCGTTTATCACTTCAATAATGGTATTATTCCGAACATGGGTAAGTATGAGGATGCGAGAATTGAGCGCAATCCATCTGGTTCTTATCCAGCAATTGTTGGGAGTAGTCGTACTGAATACTTGTGCAGTGCAGTAGGGATTGCCGAGTATCGCGATAATAATGGCAAACTCCAGTGTGTCAAACGTCGTGTAAAGATTCGTGTAAAACTAACTCAGTTTTCTGATTATCTCTACTACTCAGATTCTGAATTAACTCGAAATGGTGAGTTTCAGTATTTTGAAGGTGGGGATTTTCTTTACGGAAAAGTGCACTCAAACTCTCACATTGGTATGAGACCTGGGGCATATTTTGGTGGATTTGTTACATCTGGTGGTAGGTTGCGCGATACATTGGGGGTACATTTCGCAGCAAAACCGATTCCCGGTTATCGCGAAATGGTTCTTCGTGCAAAAATGCCAAGAATCGCTTGGTCGCTTCGACAAGCGGCTGCCGCTGGAGGAACTTGGCTCGATACTCGTAATAGGGAAGAGACCTATGGTTTACGCTTTCGCGGTTCCGCGGCCGATGTCTGGATTTGGCGTACCGGAACAACTTCCCCCTTTATGGTAGAACCACCTGTTAGTACAATTACACTCCCCTCAGTTCAAAACTACCCAATCTTTTGTGATGGTGATCTTTGGATACAAGGAAACATTACTGGGAGAGTAGGCATAGGCGCTGAAGGAAGCATTCGACTTATGGACAATCTAGTCTTGACAGATGCAATGACTTGGCCATACATCATATCGCCGAGTTCATCAAACAACATAACTGTCATAAGTGAGGCTCAACATGGCCAAACAAGATTCGATCCGCTTACTGGAATTCTCATCGCGAATACCTATGCGAATGGTCGCGGTGACGGCGGGAACCATTTTAGTGTAAGCGTTGGATCACAAAATCGTCGAGATATTGCATTGCATGGTAGCTACATATCCTTAAACTCAAGTGTAACATTCCAACAACAGAATAGTGATGAAGGCGATGAATCGTATGTGTATCAATGTCCTGATCACGGTACCGATGAGCGCGGTATTATTTATTTGCATGGATCCCTAACTCAACGTCGAGCCGAATCATTTCATACGAATAATTCGCAGACCACTCAAATTTCCACCGGTTATCGTTTACTTTTTCGTTATGATCGTCGATATTCTTGGAATCCACCTCCATTTACAGATTTGTTTCCAGAATCAGGTGACAACAACCTTTCAATTGGTCTATGGGAAGACGATGCCCCCCGCGCCTTGCAACAAGGCTACACCTACGAATGGAGCGACCCTCCCCCCGAATAGAATACTCCATTTTGTCGAGTACGGGCGAACCTTGTGTTCGCCCTTGTCTTGTCTTTGTGAGGAAACCGCCGTCCTGCGGCTATTGAAAGTTTGCTGTATTCAATGGCATTTGTACTGTCTCTTCATCATAGCAGCCTCTGCATTTGACGATAGTTAGCTTCGTCATTCCTCTTCGAGAGTCCTTCGGACGTTTTTATGTTCCGTCCTTTGCAACGACAAAAATCGTCATCTTTTTACCATCATATAGGTTGTGTAGCGACCCGGTTGGAGCCAATAGAGCCATCGCCCAAACCGGGTACAAACTTTAATGAGAATCAGGTAGCAAAGCGAATAACCGGCACTTAGCAGCTCCCGTTGATACTGTTGCACTGTCCCTCCCAAGTGGCGCACTCCTTGCGCTACTCCACTGGTGATATCATCGACGGCAACAAATTCCAATCCTGCCTGTGATGCCGCTTTACAATACTGCTCATCAGAAAAGAAGACTGGACTGGCGAAGATTTTCTCAAGAAACCTTTTGTAAAATGACCCGCGATAGTTGTCACGCAAAACTACATCTGCAATCGCCAGTCGTCCCCCCGGCTTCAGGACGCGGGCAACTTCCCGAAGAAATTGACTCTTGTTCGGGTAGTGAAATGCGCTCTCAATCGAGTAGATGGCATCGATTGTAGCATCGCAAAGCGGGAGTTGTTGCACGTTTGCCTGTAAGAAGGAGGCACAACCATCAACCCGATGTTTCAACTGCTCATCCAGTAACTCGATTCCGATTACTCGACATCCATACTCAGCTGCCACTTGCTGTGCGGGTCCTCCCCTCCCACTGCCGCATTCAACAACAATCTCACCCGGTTTCAAATTGAGCTTTGAGACTACTTTGTTCACTAAGGCACGTTGAGTTGAATTGACGTTTAATGGCGCTTCTGTTTCCGAATTGCAGTACCCAAGATTGGCATACCCGTTGCTGTGAGTAACGATACGGATCAAGTCGCTCATACGTGTGTAGTAAGTAGAGAGTGGTTCACTCATGACCGTAACCACCAAAGAAAGAGGACTGCCATACTGAGAGAGTACAGGGCACTCGCGATGGCGAGATGAGGAAACTGGAACCGTTGCGCCTCAAGTGCTCGAAAGACGAGCACAAAACTTTGCCAAAGAAGTGGGAATGCAACAAGCATTGATTTCGCTTCAGGTTCGAGCGATAGTACTGGGAGACCACCTAAAAGTGTTGTAAGACTCAAAGTGAGAAAAGCAATTAGAAACCAACCGACAAAGTTACCAGTCGGAATGTTGTACCAGCTCGCTCCCAATTTTCGATTCAGCCAAACCGGATTTTGCAACTCCTCTGACCAACTCCAATTTCCTGCCGCAACATTGATTGGGTCGATTATCAGGTCGTACAATACGCAAAGGAGCGCTGCAAAGAGTGGCACGAACCACATTGAATGGAAGGGTGAGAACGATAGGAGGGTCGCAACGATCGTAGCGGTAAAGAATGAGCAATAGAGAATAATCAGCCAAGCAAAGACCACGCCTACTGGCACCCCGAGTGGTAAAACGGGGCCGATGCGGTCGCGATACCGGTACTTACCAACCAAATTCGACCATCGCATCGCTGCCGCTTCCGAAAAGTAAGGAATGAGGAGAAAGATTGGAAGATTGATAAGAACTTGTTGAAGAGTCGCAAATGCAATAACATGAGGGATCGTGGCTAATGCCATTGCCACGAGTAACAATCCAGAAATCGTATGACCGGAGATTTTGCTCTGTCGATGAAGATATTCTTCTATAGTGAGTAACAAAGCGAGTAGTACTGTTCCAATCGATGAAACCGTATACAGCTCTTCAGAAGTAAAACTGATCAGATTACTCATTTGTAAATTTTTTGAAGTTGGGAATGTGTCGTTCAAACCTGTTTGCATGTATCTATCGACTGGAACAATCATTCTGCTCTGTCGAAATCTTCAAAAAGGTACGCCAAACTTACTTGGAATAAAAGATGGAAGGAAACAATCTCCAAATACGCAAAAGTACAGCGGAATCGTCGAATACCGCGATGGCAATGGAAGTACCCAGACAGTTAAACGACGGTATGAGTTCGGGTTCGTTTCAAAGCGTACTTAACGATTCCGATTCGGAACTCGATCCCTCAGGAAACCTCAACTACTTAGAAACTGGCGATACGACCTATGGTTAAGTGAACTCCAACTCAAACATTGACTTTCGACCGGGAGCGGTTTTCTATGGTTATGTTACGACCGCAGGGAGATTGTTGAATACGGCAGGAGCACTATTCCATGCCCAGCCTCCAACTACGGGCAGGCGTGGCAATCCGCTCCTACCCAATACCCATAACCCATCCCCCAAAACCTTTCAACTTACACCCTTCTCCTTACATCCTTCACCTTCACCCCTTATCCCCCTTTGTACACCCGAATCCCTTCTTATATTACTGGAAACAAACACAGGAAAAACGAATGCCCCCTTATGTATATGAAATGTACCGGTTGGTCAAGTATTTCGGCCAAAACAAGGTATTGGATAATATCAACCTCGCGTTCTATGCTGGCGCAAAAATTGGTGTCGTCGGCGATAACGGTTCCGGGAAATCGACCCTGCTTCGCATTATGGCGGGTCAGGATGACAATTTCCAAGGGCACGCTTCTCCCCTGAAAGGCGTGCGGGTAGGTTATGTTCCGCAAGAACCACAACTCGACACCACCAAAACTGTCCGCGAACTCATCGAAGAATCGTTCTCGTCAACTCGAAAAATTCTCGATGAATACAATGCCATTACTGAAAAAATGGGTGAGATGGGTCCTGACGAAATGGAGAAGGCGCTCGACAAAATGGCGACTTTGCAGGATCAAATCGAAGCAGTCGACGGTTGGAATCTCGATACTCAGATAGAGAAAGCCGCTGATGCGTTGTTTCTCCCCGATTTCGATCAGAAAGTCGAAACGCTTTCTGGTGGCGAACGTCGGCGGGTTGCGCTCTGCAAAGCATTACTTGACAAACCCGATTTATTATTACTTGATGAACCAACCAACCACTTGGATGCGGAAACGGTTGCATGGTTGGAAAAACAACTGAGGGAATATGAAGGTACGGTAATTCTAATTACTCACGATCGTTACTTCCTCGATAATGTCACAGCATGGATCCTTGAACTTGAGAATACGAAAGGTATCCCTTGGGAAGGGAATTACACCAGTTGGCTCGATCAAAAAGTTGCATTACTCGACGCCGAAGGAAAACCATCTGCGAAACTTGCAATCCTGAAACGTGAACAGGCGTGGCTCAAGCTTTCGGCAACCGACCGCAGCAAGTGGAACATGAACCACGTCTTGGAATATGAAAAACGTGAACAGGAGGCGTTTGAGTTTCGCGACAGCAACAATGAAATCCAGATTGCTCCCGGTCCCCACTTGGGCAATGTTGTGTTAGAGTTAAAAGGGGTTTCCAAATCGTTTGGTAATCGGAAATTGATCGATACTTTCGATTTACATTTGCCGCGTGGCGCGGTTGTCGGCGTGATTGGTCCCAACGGCGTCGGAAAAACCACACTGTTCAAAATGATTACCGGACAGGAGCAACCCGATGCCGGCACACTGCGGCTCGGCGAAACCGTTTCATTGGCGTATGTCGATCAACACCGCGACGACTTGAATAACACAAATACCGTGTTTCAGGAAATCGCCGGCGGTCACGATCAATTGGAATTTGGGAATCAATTGGTCAATGCCCGCACCTACGTCGGCAAGTTTGGCTTCAAGGGTTCCACGCAACAGAAGGAAGTAGGCAAGCTTTCCGGCGGCGAACGAAATCGTTTACATCTGGCGAAACTCTTGCGTCGCGGGGGAAATTTTCTCTTATTGGACGAACCAACCAACGATTTGGATATCGCAACCCTTCGGATGTTGGAAAATGCGATTGTGGAGTTCAACGGATGTGCAATGGTGATTAGTCACGACCGTTACTTTCTCGACCGGATTTGCACCCATATATTGGCATTTGAAGGGAATGCATCGATTCGCTGGTTTGAAGGGAACTTTGCAGCGTATGAAGCGGTGCGGCGGAAAGAGGTAGGAGCGGTGTATGATCGACCTCGCCGTAGTCTCTATCGTTCCCTCACATAACAGAACACATTTTTTCATTCAGTTTGTCGGAGATTCGTGACCGACATCGAAGGGTAAAGGAGGGCTCCAATGCCCACCCGAGTTATTTTACATTGTAATAACCAATCTACGAACTTAATGTTCGCCTGAGAGAAAACGTTCGGAAGTATCAAGTAGGGGAATCTATTGTGAAACATTTGTTACGATATATCATAGTAATCGGCATTCTTTCTTCATTTGCCTCATCTATCTTTGCACTGCCGACTATCGAGTTAGCGATGCTACAAGACCCATCCACGTTAGCAATCGGGATTACGTTGCCGCAAACCCGGTTGTTAAAATTCGGTCAGAAAATTGGCAATACCGGGTTTCGCCGCTTCGATGTAAAAGTATCGGCAGACATTCTTCACCCGTTCGATTATCATCCGCAAGGACATGCCAATGCCGCTCTTGCCTTTGGTATGAATTGGGGAGCCTCGATGCCAAATCCCGGAAAGTTGTTCCAAGGTACTTATATCGGAACGTGGTATGTCGAAGAGGGTGTTGAGAGCGATCTCGATACGAATAAGAAGTATCGGGCACAAAACTATACAACGAGTCTCGGTTACGATCAACAAATTCCCTATACCGATTTCGCTCGTGTAGCGCATAAATCTGCGATGCCAATGGTAATTGGTGCGGCGGTATCAAGTGTCCGCAACATTTATCCGATTGACACATCATCGATCCGCGCCGATGCGCACGCTGATTGGTCGGTGCCTCTACTGTTAGGTACTTCGTGGCTAACGAACGGACAAGCGCATTGGTCAAAGGATGTAAAACCTTATGGATATGTCGAATCGGGAGCCACTTACCCGTTACCGATGCAACAACTGAACATTCCTTTCGTCGGGTTTCAGCCGGTTCTGTTTGCCCGTTTTGTTGCTGGTCGCCGTCCACCGGACTATGAACTAATCAATAGTTGGGAGTATGGGCTCACCTCAACA
Organism: bacterium; assembly: GCA_030247525.1. Classification (NCBI taxonomy): domain Bacteria; species bacterium. The sequence goes on from JAOTSC010000077.1 coordinate 13,949, forward strand.
GTGACGATTGGTGGAAAGTAACAATCGAAAACACGTGATTGCATGTTGAGCAAACGCAACGCATCAAACATGACTTGGTTGACAGTCGCCGATGGTTCACGCCTTTGCGAGTTGTTACATCCATTGTGCACTTCCGGTTTGCCGATGCGTTGCAGCATCGCTGTCGCAGAACTTCAGCCCAAGCAAGCGAATGCATTGCATCGGTTGCGGGAATCGACTGAGATATTTTACATCTTATCGGGAACCGGAACTATCCGAATCGATGACGAACTACAACCCGTAGTATCTGGCGACGCGGTTGTTGTTCCTCCCGGCGCATGGCAATGTTTGGAAAATAATGGAACCGAATTGTTACGCTTCCTTTGTATATGCGATCCTGCATGGCACGCCGACGATGAAGAGGTCGAACAACCCCACCCAAAATCGGGAGTATTCGAATAGCCATGCAAGCGAGATCCTCATTCTACCATACTGCTTTGCGTTGGCTGCGTGAATTTTTTGCCTCGCATCGTCAGTGGTTGAACGAATTCCTTCGACAACTTTACCGCTCCGGTCTAATCATTATTCTCGTTTTGATGTTTGTGCTGATTGTCGCTGGTGCGTTGCTGGTGTTGGCGGCAGAGAACTACTCGTCAAGTTCACAGATTAAATCGATAACTCAGGCGATTTGGTGGGCAATCGTAACAATGACGACTACCGGGTATGGTGATTTAGTCCCATTTACCTTATCTGGCAGAGGTGCGGCGATTTTATTGATGTTTGGTGGAATCACGCTGGTAGCTTTATTCTCAGCGACGATTTCATCGGTGTTTGTAGTTATGCGTTTACGGGAGGGGAGGGGATTGCAAAAAATTCACTGGACCGAACACATCGTGGTATGCGGATGGAATAGTATCGCGATTAGTTTACTGGAAGGACTGAAGCGATTTTCCGAATCCAAACCGCGGATAGTGCTGATTAATATGTTGAGCGGCGACGAAATGCAAAATGTCGCTGAACGCTTCCGTGACTTAAAATTGGAATTTGTTCATGGGGATTCGACGCAGGAAGAGACGTTGAAGCGTGGGAATCTTTCATCAGCTCAGACGGTGATTCTTTTGTCGGATAACGGTATTAGCGGCGACGACCGCCAAATCTTTGTCGCATTAGCTGCACGATCCTTGAATAAAAACGCGAAGCTGTATGCTCAGGTAACTGATGAGAAAAATATATACCATCTCAAACGGGCTGGCGTCGACGAGGTCGTATGGGTTGCCCCCTATGCCGGATTTTTATTGGCAACCCATGCCGTTGCACCCGGTATTCCAAAGGTGTTCGATGAGTTGCTTAGTCCGCAGCAAAACATCTCATTCATCAAAGTGCCGATAGCGAAAGAATGGTACGAGCGCACCTATGGCGAATTTGCCAATGAGTATCGCAAGAGTACCGGCGGACAGATTATTGGTCTGTTACAGGAAACCTCATTGCTTTCGGTCGGCGACATTCTCTCCCATGATATCTCGTCAATTGACGAGTTTATCCGTCGCAAGTTTAACGAAGCGGGGATGACGGGATCGGAACTCGAACGGGAACAAGTCCGAATGAATCCGCCCGACGAAACGAAACTCAAGAAACGTGACATCGCAGTAGCTTTGCCTCCTTATCAAAAACGGAAGGAGGAAGGATGATTACGATTGACCGGAGTTTCCTTAAGCGCTTTGCGTTGTTTGAGAATTTCGAGAATCAGGATTTCGATTCGATATTAGGGATGATGATTGAGCGCACCTATGAGCGCGGCAAAACCATCATCGTAGAGAATGAAATCGGTTCCGAGGTGTTTCTCCTGTTGGATGGTGAGATTGAGATCTTACAACGGATGACACTTGACAACAATACCC